>JACQBS010000111.1 GCA_016194325.1 Nitrospinota bacterium
TCAAGAGTTCCGAGAATATAGTTCCAACCTTGTGCATGGTTTGTTCCTCCTTATTGGTATTGGGTTTTGTCAACTTCAATTATCCAATAAAAGAGGCTTACAAGCCATGCTTTTTTAATTTTTAGCGGACACTACTGATTATAAACACCAACTTTTTTGATCCACCGCCTCTTTAGGAGATAATCTAAAGAGTTTTTGACTTGCCCAATGCTCATCTTAGTCCGCTCAGAAAGCGTCTTTAGACCAGCCCAACATTTACCGCTTTCCCCAGCAATCCTTTTCATCTCGATATACACTGCACGGTCATACACAGATGAATGATTAAGAATGTAGTTAGGAACAATAGTGAAGTATTCTTTGTCTTCGCTATTGTCTTCGATTTTTATCTCGTTTTTAGGTTTAGATCTTTTAGGTCGGCTCATACTTTTTTCTTGCTTGGGTAAAAAGTGAGATTGGTTCATCTCAAAAATCCTTCTTCTTTAAGAGCATCCAAAATCCTATTAATCTTTACTCCACCCCTTTTTCCTAAATACCCATACAAAAATTTAAATACCGTGTCTGGTTTAAAACCATGCACACGAGACCACCCGGATACTGTCATACCCTGCTCACGAATATATTTTATTGCAATTCTATTTTTCATTATGGTAATCTCCTTCTATGAAAAGTATTTATGATTAAATTAACCAATATTGATTAATATGTCAAGTAAAAATTATCATTAAATGAAAAAAATTATTAAAAAAGAAATTCACGATAGAATTAAAGAGTTTAGGGAGTTTTTAAACCTCTCACAGTCTGAATTTGGCTATAGAATAGGTTTATCTTTTCAGCATGTCAGTAGATATGAGCGAGGCGAAGTAGTGCCATCAAGCAAAATACTGACCGAATTGTGTGAAAGATATAATGTTAATATTAACTGGCTTCTTACAGGCAAAGGCTGGTCATGCTATTTTTCTAACGAAATTGCTGAGTGGGTTCGAAACCAGCTCAAATTAGAAGGAATTAAGAGAGTGATATTTGTCAACCGATTAAATGTGTGGATGTGGTTTCCATATGGCTTAGTATTAGAAGGAGATAAATGGATCATCTCAATAAAATTTAAAGGTAGCCATAATTGGGATGCTGAATATCACAGGATAATTGAAATCTGTAAAGATAAGAATATTCCTACCAGGATAATTGATTTAGATAAAAAAGACAGTACTACTATAGATGAGAAAGATCAAACATATTTGCTCCATCATCCTAATCTTAAAAATTATCCTTCAAAATTGGAAGACGAAAGGAGTTCAGAAATTAAAGAACTTCTTAACCTTTTTTCAGAACTCGATGAATCCGAAAAAAAGAGAGCAATAAAAATTTTGAAATATCTTCAGGCAAAAAAGGAAATAAAGGAGATATTAGAAGAGACAAAAGAGTAGAGGAGTTAAAAAACCTTAAAGACCTTGCAGGGGGCATTAAAAAAAGAAAGGATATCCTGTATCAAATCACTTTAGAGTATGTAGAAAAATATGGTGCAGTCTGAGATATTAAAACAACTCTGAATAGCTGCCGGTTCTTACAAAAGTAATGTTGTCTTTGTCATAATCCTATCGGCTCAAATACATGTTCAACCTTATACTGTGTAACTCTTTGCCTCCTTATCCTTTCTTTTGTTTTTAGAGGCATGTCTTTATCAATAAAATAAAGCTCTGTGTTATCCGGTATAGATTCTATCATCTCAGGGCAATCAATTAACTGTCTTATAAAATCAAAAGTCATTCCAATATTTCTTTCAACATATTCTCTTTTAGTCATTTTTCATCCTCCTTATAAATTTCTCTTTATACCATTCCCATCTATCTTTTATATCCTGTTCAGCATAAGTTAAAGCATCTTCAAGATTTTGTATAGGTATAGGATTCTTTATTTTTTCTCCTTTAGGGCTTAATATATCACGGTGAAAGAAACCATGTGAGCAATCATACCTTACGATAGGATACCACTTATCCTTTATCTTAGATTCATACTGAATAACAACATCTTTGACAAAGCCTTTTTGGGTTATAATTTTAATTCTTAATCTATCATCACCTTCTAAACTAAGTTTTTTTGTAAATTCTTTCTCTCCCACAAAACCTCTTAAAATGTATTGTATAAAAGGGTTTATACATTCTATATTCCTAATTTCTTAAACATATCTTCTGCATCTTTACATTCTATAAGATTTTTCCCTTCATCTACATCTTTCATTGCCTGTAGTGTCGTCTTATTTGGAATCTTCACATCAAAAGGCAATCCCTTGCGTAATTTCACCTGCGATAAAAAAAATACTAATCGCCTCCGTTGTAGATATACCTGATTTTTTAAAAACCTTCTCTGCATTTTTCTTTACAACTGGTTCAACCCTTGTTGTTATCATTGCAGTCTTTGCCATAATTACACCTCCATTAATTTTATTGTATATCAATTAGAATACAGCAGTAAAGAAATATTTTTCTAAAAAGCTGCCCCTTCGGTGCAGGGCGAATGCCTCAACAAAAACGCTCCCCTTGCCCTAATCGAAAGTTAAAATCAAAATCATTTTCATTAAGGGAAGTGGTTAATCTTTCATAGAGGGCGATACACATACCAGTATCGCGAAGGAGCTGCTCAGGGATGCAGAAGATACCCCCTTTCCCTATAGTGATAAAAAAAACGGCGATAACGAAACTTGATCGAGGTCGGTTCTCACTCGTATAAGCAATCCCCTGACAGTTCGTGTTGAAACCTGTATTAAGAGGGGATTATTAAGGGGAATCTTCCCCTTGATAGAGCCGAAGGCGTTACAAGGTGTTTCTTTTGCCTTTTCATTTCCTCTTAACCGTGACTTTGGTTTTTTCTTTAGTCGAGACACCCCTTTGTCTTAAGCTGTTTGCCCCTGAATGAAGTTATCAGGGGGAAACAGTTTAAAGGGGAGTCGTTATAAAGGACTTATGGCTGCATGGAATGAAACCATGTCTCAAGCGGAGCGGCCGGTAAAATGAAATGCAGCGATAAGTCCGTTCAATGCTGTTCGCCGGGTGGACAGAGTAAGAGGGCTTGCTTTTGCTTTAAGTGGAGAAGGTAGAGGAGTTGGAGAAAAGGCAAAGGAAGGGCAATTTTGTGCGTTTATGAAGGGTTATAAAGAGGGGTTAAGACAAATTTATAGGGCAGCAAATTGGAAGGATCATTGAAATTGAAAAAGAGAATCAATATTAATCAGCGTTCTAAAATCGGGATAAAAATTTGTAAAAAACACATAAAATGTCTAAATAATAGGCAAAAATTCAAAAGAGTAAAAAGTCTGAAGTTGCCTATAAAATAAGGGTATTTCGGGTATTTTCAAGCACTTACTGAGTCCTGTTAAATGAGCGTGTCAAGCAAATTTTCACAATTTTTAATTTAATATTTTTTACCACTGCCATTTTCCTTCCAAGGTTAGGACACCAAAACTTGCCTTATATATTATACTACACTAAAATGAATGTAGAGGTAAACCTATGAGAAAACCTGTTGTAGCAATTGTTGGAAGACCGAATGTGGGGAAGTCAACCCTTTTTAACAGGATAGTTGGAAAGCGTATAGCCATTGTGGATGATACTCCAGGTGTTACAAGGGACAGGAACTATTCTGATGTCTCATGGGATGAGAAGGATTTTTCCCTGATAGATACAGGGGGATTTGAGCCTGTGAAACTTGATACTCTTATGAGTCAGGTGAGGGAGCAGGCACAACTAGCAATTGAGGAGGCGGATGTAATTATATTTTTAACCGACGGTGCTGAAGGAGTAAACCCCTCTGACAGGGAAATGGCAGGGCTATTAAGGAAATCTTCAAAGGATGTAATATTGGCTGTAAACAAGATAGATGATAGAAAGCACGAACAGCGGGTATTTGAGTTTAATGAGCTGGGATTTAAAGATATGGTTTCGGTTTCGGCAGAGCATAATATCGGAATAGGGAATTTAATGGATACAGTTTCTGCACATCTGCCGATATTAAAGCCTCAAGCTCTTAGTGAAGGCGAAGGAGCAGAGGAATACCATGAAGATATAATAAAGGTTGCGGTCATTGGAAGACCGAATGTAGGAAAGTCTTCTCTTGTAAACAGGCTGCTCGGCAAAAAAAGACTTCTCGTCAGTGAAATCCCCGGCACTACAAGGGACTCCATTGATACTGTTCTGGAGGCGGATAATAAAAAGTATCTCTTTATTGATACGGCAGGTATAAGGAAAAAGGCAAGGGTGAGCCAGAGATTAGAAAAATACAGTGTAATAATGGCTTTAAAGAGCCTTGAGAGATGCGATGTTGCCATGCTCTTGCTTGATGCAAATGACGGTGTTACAGAGCAGGATGCAAAGATAGCAAGCTATACAAATGAGGCAGGGAGGGGATGTATCATTGCTATTAATAAATGGGATGCTGTTGGAAAAGATAATACCACCACAGGCTTATATGTAAATTTTATAAGAGAGAGGTTGAAATTTTTATCCTATGCACCGATTATCTTCATATCAGCAAAGACAGGACAGAGGGTAAAGAATGTTTTGCCCATAATAGATGATGTATTTTCAGAGTATTCCAAAAAGCTGCCGACCCCAAAACTAAATAAAATCTTTCAGGAGATAGTGAAGCATAGACCCCCTCCCTCCTTTAAAGGCAAGTTTATAAAATTCTATTATATTACTCAGGTATCAGCCAAGCCCCCTGCTTTTAAGATTATTGTAAACCATCCCGAAGGCGTGGGAGTCTCCTATGAGAGATATATTCACCATAAATTAAGGGAGAATTTTAATTTTGAAGGCGCACCATTAAGATTATTTTTCAGGGAGAGGGAGGGGAGATAAAGTGGAGATAAAGGGTATTGAAATCTTTATTCACATAATATATATTATGGGGAAAAATAAACCATGAAGAGAGTCCAGAGAAAGACAAAAACAAAAAAGATTAAGGAGAAAGGGAAAAGATGGAAAAAGGGAAAATAAAAATTAATTTCCTCTTAGGAAAGCATGAATAGAGGAATATTATTTCCTGTTTTCATGGATTCCTTAGCCATATTTATTTTGTTTTTTCTCCTTTTCATTGTTTTCCTCTGTGTCTCCGTGTCTCTGTGGCAAATTTTTTAGACAGGAGGGTTTATGAAGGAATATAAAATTGAGAACATAAGAAACATCGGCATTGTCGCACATGGCGGTGCAGGCAAGACATCCCTTTCAGAGGCAATCCTCTTTGATTCAAAGACAATTGATAAGCTTGGAAAGGTATCGGATGGTTCCACAGTGATGGACTATGAGCCTGATGAACTTGAAAGGCAGATAACATTGAGTTCATCCGTAGCCTTCTGTGAGTGGAAGAATAATAAGCTCAATATAATTGATACACCTGGCTATCAGAACTTTATTGCCGATACACAGGGGTGCATGAGGGTGATGGATGGGGTTGTGGTAATTGTGAGTGCAATATCAGGTGTAAAACTTGAGACGGAGAAGGTATGGGGCTGGGCTGATGAGTTTGGTATCCCACGAATTGTATTTGTGAATAAGATGGACCAGGAGAGGGCAAGCTATGTAAGGGCATTTGACGATATTAAGAAGATGTTCAAACAGAGACCTGTAAAACTTACCCTGCCTATCGGCGAAGAGGCGTCTTTTATGGGAGTTGTTGACCTCTTGAGCATGAAGGCGCTTAAATTCTCTGCCAATGCTAACGGCGAATATAGAATAGAGAATATACCTGAGGATTTAAAAAAGAAGTCGGAAGAGCACAGAGTAGAGTTAATAGAGGCAGTTGCAGAGAGTGACGATAAGCTAATTGAAAAATATCTCAATGAGGGGAGTCTTTCTGATGAGGAAATCAAAAAGGGTTTGAGAAAGGCTGTCCTGAACGGGATTATAGTTCCAGTTATCTGCGGCTCGGCAGTTAAAAATATTTCAGTTCAGCCTCTTATGGATGCAATAACTGAATTTCTCCCTTCTCCAAAGGATATCCCGCAGATTAAAGGAAAGAGAGCGGGAAAAGATGAAGAGATTATGAGAGAGGCATCTGAAAGTGCCCCACTTTCTGCACTTGCATTTAAGACAATTGTTGACCCCTATGCAGGTAAACTGACCTTATTCAGGGTCTATTCAGGCACACTCAATTCTGACTCAGTAGTATTAAATCCAAACAGGGATGTAAAGGAGAGGGTGGGGCATGTATTTCTGATAATGGGGAAAAAGCAGACAGCAGTGGCAAAGGTATCAGCCGGTGATATAGCAGGTGTGGCAAAGCTGAAAAGCACTTTCACAGGTGATACACTTTGCAGCGAGAAAGACCCTATAATATTAAAGCCCATTGAGTTTCCAAATTCTGTTATATCTCTATCTATTGAACCAAAGACGAAGGCGGATGATGAAAAGGTTAGTATTGCATTAAGCCGTTTATCAGAAGAAGACCCAACATTAAAAATAAGCAGAGACCCTCAGACAAAGGAATTATTAATAACAGGAATGGGGCAGGTGCATCTTGAAGTAGTTGTTGGGAGGCTAAAGAGAAAATTTGGAGTTGATGTTGTGATGAAGACCCCAAGAGTTCCATATAAAGAGACAATTAAGGGAAGCTCAAAAGTGCAGGGCAAATATAAGAGGCAGTCAGGCGGTAGGGGACAGTATGGAGACTGCTGGCTTGAAATGGAGCCTCTCACAAGGGGGAAGGGATTTGTCTTTGTTGATAAGATAGTAGGCGGTGCTATTCCAAAAAATTATATACCTGCTATTGAAAAGGGGATAGTTGAGGCGATGGAGGAGGGGATAGTCGCAGGCTATCCTGTTGCAGATGTAAAGGTTACTCTATTTGACGGCTCGTATCACGATGTGGATTCATCAGAGATGGCATTCAAGATTGCAGGCTCAATGGCATTTAAAAAAGGGATGCAGGAGAGCAAACCGATACTCCTTGAGCCTATAATGAATATGGAGATAATTGTCCCTGAGGAGAATATGGGTGATGTAATTGGCGACCTTAATTCCCGGAGGGGTAAAGTTACAGGGGTTGTCCCCCAGAGCAGGAGTCAGGCAATAAAGGCGCATGTTCCTATGGCAGAGGTCTTGAGGTATGCAATGGATTTACGCTCTATGACAGGGGGGAGAGGGGTATTCACAATGGAGTTCTTCCATTACGAAGAGGTGCCGGGTCATCTGTCAGAAAAAATCATTAATGAGGCAAAGGCAAAGAAGGAAGAGACAAAACATCACCACTAATGAAACAGTTTAATCTTCTCAAAGAAGTTCACGGTATGAGGGCGAGGCTGATGGGATTGAATTATCAGCCTGAAAGGAAATTTAATAAAAATAATATCTATGCGGTTTTTCTAATTGCAGTTGCAGGATTTTTATTATATGAGATATACCCTGTATTGGAGTTTGGTCATCCTCCATCTCCCTCTATTCCTGTTATAGATAAGGTTAAAAATGATGAAGGCGCTTTTATGCCTCCGAAAGTGGAGACAACTACGCCACATTCAGAAGAGGTTAAGGATAATCCTAAGAATAGCCCTACCCCAGTTGAAAATGAGGATATGATAAAAAGTAAAGAGGAAGTAATAAAAAGCGGAGCTGTTATCAATACCCCTGCTGTTCCTTCTCCAAAAGTTGAAGAAGATTCACATCCCATCTCGCCCACGGCAGCAAAAAGAGAGAGAAAAGAAAAAAAAGAGGCTTATCGTGGAGTATATATTATAAGGGTGGCAACATGTGTGCTTAAAGAGAGTGCGGATGTTGTGCAAAGAGATTTAAAAGGGAAAGGTTTTTCATCCTATCAGAAGACAGCCGCTGGCTACATAAAGGGAAAGATTGCAAATCTTCATAAGGTATATGTGGGGGATTATAACAGCAAGAAAGAGGTATTATTAGTTATAGATAAACTTAAGGCAAGCGGATTTTCAGCTATTGTAGAGGAGACCCCCGCCCTCCCCTCCCCCGCTGGCGGGGAGGGAAAAAGGAAGGGGGTTATTAAAGAAGATGGTTAAGGATGATATAATTGATATTGTTTATAAGAAGGTTGGGTTTACACACAGTGAGGCTGTTGCCGCAGTAGAGCTTATATTTGAGGCAGTAAAAGAGAGACTGATGGCGGGTGAGGATGTGAATATTGTTGGTTTTGGAAAGTTCTGTTTGAGGGATAAAAAAGAAAGGGTGGGGAGAAACCCTAAGACAGGCCAGGAGTTTAAGATTACATCGCGCAGGGTGCTGACATTTAAACCGAGCAAAAATTTAAAGGAGATTGTAAATAATAAATAGGATTTAATGATTAATTATCAATTAGCAATTAAGGAATTGTTAATTGTTCTCTTTAATGCTACATAGCCAATAATCTGCTATAATTTAGTGCATGAGACTCATTGATGAAGTATGCAAAAAGCATAACATAGCCCTCTGTTATTTATTCGGCTCTCAGCAGGAGAAGGGGAAGGCTCTGCTGGAAGGCAGACAGGTTGCAATGGAAGATAGTGAATCTGATATTGATTTCGCTGTCCTGTTTAAAAAACTTCCAGACGATATCCTTAAAACTTATGCATCTCTCAGCCTTGAGCTGCAAGGGCTTGTGTCTCCTTTTAAAGCAGACCTATTATTTCTCCATGAAGTTGATCACCTGATTCAGCTTGAGACCATTAAAGGAATTAATGTCTATTCAGAAGATGAAGCCTTTAGGGAAGATTATGAGGAAAAGGTGATGATATTTGCATCAGATGAATTGGAGATATTTAAATTGAATGAAAAGGATTTATTTGAGGCAATAGAGGATGGTTATTTCGAATTTGAATATAAAGCTGATAGAAGATAGGCTCGGCTTCATAAACAAAGCTGTCGCTAAGCTAAAGAAGACAGCCAATTTATCAGAAGATGATTTTTTTAGTGGAGATGCCACTGCGGTGGCAGAAAGCTATATCAGGCGCTCATTAGAAGCGATGTTTGATATCGGAAGACATATTACAGCAAAGACCGCTGGAAAGGGTATTGTTGAATATAAGGAGATAGCAAATGCCCTCGGCAACGCAGGAGTCATTACAAAAGAACAGGCAGAAAGACTCAAGCTAATGGCTGGTTATAGAAACAGGCTTGTTCACTTCTATCATGAGGTTACTGATAAAGAGCTTTTTTCAATTTTAAAAAGCAACCTTTCAGATATGGAGAATTTTATTAAGGATATAAAGGCTTTTATTGAAAAATACAGGCAGCAAGAAAAACCTTTTCAAATATAATTTAATGTCCATAGATATACCTGACAAGATTTTTTTTAAGATAGGCGAGGTGGCAGAAATCACAGAGTTAGAGCCTCATGTCTTGAGATACTGGGAATCTGAATTCGGTTTAATAAAACCGGATAAGAGCGAGGCGGGACAGCGGGTTTACAGAAGGAAAGATATTGAAACAATCTGTGAAATAAAAAAACTGCTTTATGAGGAGAGGTTTTCAATTGAAGGTGCAAAAAAGAGGCTTTTTAAAAAATATAAAATATCGGATAACAGCGAAAGGGTTTTGGATACAATTAAAGAATTGAAGAGAGATTTACTTGAGATATCTTCTATGTTGAATAAAGGAAAATGAATTATCTGGTTATCGTTCTGATTATTTCTTTTGTTTGCCCCTTATGGCAACTTCTGCTTTAAGAAGCATTTTGTAGTGGTCTACTGCAGTATCAGGAAGCTTATTCAATAGAGAAACTATCTCATCATAAGTAGAACGCCGTTTTCCATATACTGGAGAAGTTTCTTCTATATGAATTTGCCCCTTCTCCTTACCTTCCTCAAACAACTGTGATATTGAAATACCAAGTGCATTGGCTATCTTCATCAGAGATTCCCTGCTATATCCCCTCCTTCCGTTTTCAAGAAAATTTATATAACCCTGAGTCAAATCACACCTTAATGCCAACTCCTCCTGAGTAAGTTCCATCTTTTCCCGTATCCGCCTTATATTATCCCCAACGATATTATCTCTCATGGGAATGAGAATATAACATGCAGTTATTTCAAACAAATACCATGAGTTATTTTTATATTGACATAATATAACTTATGGTTATATATTATCTCTAAACTATAAATGAAGAAATGAGGAAGGTATATGCGATTAAATTTTTGTGTATTGTTATTATTTGTATTATTGGCATTTGGGTGTTCAAGCGGGAGTAGTAGTAGCAGCGGTGGGGGTGGAAGCACAACAGGAACAACAACAGGAGGGAGCAGCAATGCGGATGTTGCCGGGACATGGAAGGGAGCTTATTCAATGACTGTAAGCGGCACTACAATTTCACCTACAATTACTCTTACTCTATCACAAAGCGGCGCCACTGTTACCGGTACATGGAGTAGTACAACCGGTGCAAGCGGTACATTTAGTGGAACAGTCAGCGGAAGCACTTTAAACGCTACTTTTACTCAAACCTCGCCATGCTCAGGCACCTTTAGCGTAAATAGCACAGTTAGCGGTAGCACTATAACAGGCTCTGGCGGCAGCGGCTCTGATTGTAATGGTTCATGGACCAATGTAGGCGGAACCCTCACAAAGCAGTAACCGCAAAAAGATGAGGCATGAAAACCATATTCCTATGCTTTATTGGAATATTAATAGCTCCAATCTATTTTGCAACCGCGGCAAAACCCGACTATCGTGTATTTCTTACTGCTGATACAGAAGGTAATGTTCCTAAAGATGGTCCTGCAGACAATTTTGATTGTCGTCATAGAATATATATTGTCTTTGAAGGAACCGAACTTAAAAAAGGCAGGTATATTTTGGAGGGATTCTGGATAAATCCAAAGGGTAAACAGCAGGAATATACCCGATACGAGTTTGAAGCCTCAAAAGGGAAAAAACAGGTATGGCTATGGCTTGAACTTGACCCTGGTGGTGGGAAAATATTTAGGGCAATTACCCCTTCTTACGGAACAGAATATTTTTCCGGAAGGTGGAAGGTTAAACTTTATCTTGATGGGAATTTCTTAACAGAAAAATTCTTTCATGTGATTTGTTGAATAAAAATAAGGGTTCTTTCGTAATAAAGTTGAAGTCAAGAAATTAAGCTTAATAAAGTTTAGGAATTACAATGAGA
>JACQBS010000144.1 GCA_016194325.1 Nitrospinota bacterium
GGGTATGCCTCAATCGGAGAGGTGATGGCAGTTATAGACAGAGAAGATGCAGAGAATTCCACACTAAAGGCTGCGGCTTGATGGTAAAACTAATGGAACGCCACTTTATAATTTCAACTAAAAATTTGACAAGTTCTAATTTTTGGACATCCATATTTAATAAGTCAATTCCAATTTCTATAAGAGAAATTATAATTACCTGTTTGTTTAGCATAATCTTAGGCTTTTTAGTTACGGGTTTTATTCAACATAAGTTGCTGTCAAAAATTGCTAAAAAAATAAAAGCATCTAATAAATATGGTGAGGAAGACCTTTATACTCATTTTTTAAATTTAGATGAAGTTCAGTGGGTATGGCTAAGAGATAAAACTATGGGATTAACATATGAAGGATATGTGGAATCTTTTTCAGAAAATGAGAGAATACAAGAAATCAAATTAAGCGATGTAAAAGCATATTATTCGGAGGATTCAACATTATTATATGAATTGTCTAAAATCTATCTTGCTGCACCACCAGGTCATCTCGTTATAGAAATTCCTAAAATAGAAAAGGAGGGAGATATAAAAAATGGATAAAAAACCTATTAAGCCATTAAATGAAGGTTTAGATAAGCGTGGAGGATTAGAAAAAGAGACATCAAAACCAACACCAACTCAGCAAAGACCTATTAATCCACCGCCACCAATAAAGCCAAATAAAAAGTAATGGAAAAGATTAAGTTTTCTAAATTTATTTTTGGAAATGTCCACATTAACATAAAAAGCTAATCTCAGACACTATGGACTGTTTGCATCTGAACCATAAGGAGGTAACGTAATGATAACAGAGAAAGAAAAAGAAATAATTTTGCAGTGTGCCAAAAAATATGATGTTTCTTCTATCTTTTTATTTGGTTCTTCAATTGAAAAAGGTAAAGAAGCTAATGATATAGATCTTGGAGTAAAAGGGATTAAACCTCGGTTGTTCTTTAAATTTTACGCTGAGTTATTTAAATATCTCCCAAAGTCTGTTGACATTGTTGACTTGTCTAAGAAATCTCTATTCAATGATCTTATAGAAGAAACTGGCGTAAAAATATATGGGTAATTTATCAAAGGAAATCCTTGCAGAAAAAGAGAATGTGGAAAATGTATTGAATAATCTAAAGGAAGCCATGACAAGAGCCGAAAAAACAGTTATAGAGCTATCTGCCATTGCTAGCTTTCTTCATAATATTTATAATGGAATAGAGAATATTTTGAAGCAAATACTGAAAGGTAAAAACATCAAAATTTCCAGATCAGAAACATGGCATAAAGATTTGCTGAATATTTCAGTATCTCTCGAAATTATATCGGAGAACCTATCCGACAAACTTTATGAGTATCTATCCTTTCGACACTTCTTCATTCATGCGTATGGATTTATGCTTGAAGAGGCATAGTTAGAAGACCTTTCCAATAATATCTCAAAGGTGTGGTCGCAATTTTTAATGGAAATAGAAAGGTTTTACCAGACTCCAGTTAATACGAATTAAGAAGGTTAATATAAAAATTTTCTTTGCACTATAATCTCACCATTAACTCATGTCTGAACAATATGAAATAGAAGAGGTAATTTCAGAGGGAGAAAAAAGATTTGAGCTTTATAGAAAAACAATAAGTCTATTCCTCGGCCCCATTGTTTTTCTCATCCTTCTTCTCACCCCTATGCAATTTCTCTCCACCGAGGCTCATAGATTAAGTGCAGTCCTTGGTCTTGTCTTGATATACTGGGTCGGAGAGGCAATACCAATACCTGCTACTGCTATTCTTGGTGCTATACTCTGCGTTATTTTAGGCGTTGCAAAATCTCAAACTGTATTTGCCCCCTTTGCCCATCCCATAATATTTCTATTCATTGGAAGCTTTATGCTTGCAGAGGCAATGAAGGCACATAAACTGGATTACCGCATAGCACTAAGTATCCTTTCTCAGCCGTGGGTCGGCAACAGTTATTACAGGGTATTCTTTGTAATTGCCATTATTCCTACATTTATTTCAATGTGGATAAGTGATAGTGCTACCACTGCAATGATGTATCCAATCACATTGGGAATATTATCAACTATTAATCAACTCACAAAAGGCAGGAGGTCAAAATTTGATGTAGGACTCTTACTAACTATTGCCTATGCCGCCCTTATTGGAGGCATAGGAACACCGATAGGAACGCCGCCAAATCTTATAGGCATTGGTATGATAGATAAACTTATCGGTGTGCATATTCCATTTTTTCTGTGGATGACTATGGCATTTCCAATAATGATTGCCATGTTATTCTTTATGCTTATATATATGTTTTCAATTTATAAGCCCCCTGTAAAAGAAATAATAGGGCTATCAGATTTTATAAAACAGAGGAGGTCTGAAATTGGGGGATGGAACAGGGGACAGAAAAGCACACTCTCCGCTTTTGTAATAGCAATTACACTCTGGATATTACCCGGCATAGCCGCTGCCTTATTCGGCACAGAATCTAACATCTATAAATTTTTTGATGCCCATTTCCATGAGGAGGTAGTATCACTGATAGCAGTTCTCATATTATTCCTCACACCTGTAGACTGGAAAAACAGGAAATTTACCATCTCATGGAATGATGCGGTAAAGATAGATTGGGGGACAATAATACTATTTGGCGGCGGACTTTCCCTCGGCGAACTAATGTTTTCAACAAAGCTGGCAGATTTCATGGGGACTATACTTTTAAAAATTACAGGTGTAGATACACTATGGGGAATCACAGCAGTAGCAATAGGGCTTGCAATTATTACAACAGAGGTAACATCAAATACAGCCACTGCTAACATGCTTGTCCCTCTGATGATTTCTGTAGCTAAGACAGCAGGTGTAAGTGGGATTCCACCTGCAATAGGTGTCTGTCTTGGGGCAAGTATGGCTTTTATGCTCCCTGTATCTACACCGTCAAATGCAATCGTTTATGGCTCTGGAAGGGTGCCTATTACAAGTATGATTCGGGCAGGTATTGTGCTGGATATAATCAGTTTCTTTGTTATATTAATTGGACTCCGAATCCTCTGCCCACTTCTTGGTCTTATGTGAAACCGCTAATGGACTTCTTTAATATCATCCTCTTTGCCTTTTTTAATATCTCCCTTTCATCTTCATACTCAATTCTCTTTATCGCCTCATCTATGGAAAACCACTTGCACTCATCAACCTCTAAGTCATGATTCCTTACATTGCCTTTCGTATATTCCATAAGGAAGAAATAGACTATCTTTAAATATCTTATTGTCTTACCTTTATCCTTATGGGCATAAAAATACTTGATATAGTCTATGAGTTTTAAAATTCTTCCATCTACTCCTGTCTCCTCCCTTACCTCCCTGTGTGCTGCGCGGGCTAAGCCCTCCCCTTTTTCAATAAGACCCTTTGGAAGACACCATACACTGCCACCCTTAACTGATATAAGAGCAATTTTTATCTTGTCATCAATCCTGCGGAATACAACACCACCAGAGGATATTTGCCTTTCAGTCTTCATATCTTTATACCAACGATTTCCATCAACTCTTTTGCATTTATTACAGCATAGCCATTTGCATCATTATTGAAATAGACATAGACATCTTTGCCTTCTTTTATAAAACCATTTATTAAATCAGTCCATTTTAAAAGCTCTTTTTTTGAATACCTGCCGCCATATAGAAACTCTGTCCCATGAAAACGAATATATACAAATTTAGCAGTAACTTCAATGGGAGACTCAAATTCAGGCATGTGATAGATACAGAGGGCAATATTATTTTCTTTTAAAATATCATAGACCTCTTTATTGAACCAGCTCGGCTCTCTAAATTCAAATGCAAAGCGGATATTTTTTGGAAGGAGTTTTACAAATTCTTTGAGCCTTTCAGTATTGCACCTCCAGTGGGGTGGGAGTTGAAATAGTATTGGTCCAAGATTATCCTTTAATAACCTTGCCCTCTCTAAAAATAGTTCAAGAGGTTCTTTAGGGTCTTTTAGTTTCTTCATGTGTGTAAGAAATCTGCTCCCCTTCAGTGCATATATAAAATTATTCGGTACTATTTTCTTCCAAGATTTGAAGGCAGAAGGTGTGGGGAGGTGATAGAAGGTGTTATTGATTTCAACAGAATTAAAATGATTAATATAGAAGGCGAGTCTATCAGATGTTTTCAAATCCTCTGGATAAAATACTCCAGCCCAGTGGTCATAACTCCATCCTGATGTGCCTATGAAACATTTACCTTTCATATTTTTATATAAAATTAACCACAGATGGACACAGATAAACACTGAAAAAACATAAACCAATCTTTTAATTTTTACTTCTGTTTAAATCTGTGTATATCTGTGGCTTAAATTATATTTTTGTTTCTTCAAAGTCAATTTTTATAAGGTGGGTGGCGCAGGAGATGCAGGGGTCATAATTTCTGACAGTCTGTTCACATTTCCATGTCAGTTCATTTTTTGGCAGATTAATATTTGATGAAGCAAAAGTGCGGAGGTCATTTTCAATCATACGCTGATTTTGTGATGTAGGAGGGACAATCTTTGCATCCTTTATTAAACCGTCGTCACCAATATGATAGCGGTGGTATAAAATCCCGCGAGGAGCCTCAGTGCATCCGAATCCGATACCTTTACTGGGTATTACATCAATATACGATTTTTCAGGAGGCTCATACTGATTTATAATCCGAAGCGCCTCGTCACACGCATATAAAGTCTCAATACTGCGGACAATAATACTCTTGAATGGATTACAAACTCCCTTCAGGACTCCAACTTCTTTTGCTGACTCCTGAGCAATTGGAGATAATTTATCAAAGTTTAAATTAAATCGTGCAAGAGGTCCGGCAAAATATTCACCTCTTTCCTTGTGGACAGATTGCAGTGCATTGGAATGAGATACATGTTCTTCTTCAAAGTGATTTTCATATTCTTTTACATTAATATCAAGTCCTTTACTTGAAACAAGTCTTCCCTCATTAAAAGGATATTCATTTGGATGCCTTAACGATACAAACTCATAGTCCTGCTCAAACTCAGGGAAATTTAATTTTGCTGTCCAGCGAACTGTCTCAAGGGCTGCATCCCTTGCCCATTTTAATTTATCAACAAGTGTATTTAGCTCTTTTTTTGTAGGCACACGATAAAAACCGCCAACACGTACATTAATCGGATGAATCTCCCGTCCACCGACAACATTAACAATATCATTGCCTGTCTTCTTCAACTGTAACCCCCTCTTAACAATATCAGGATAACCCTTTGCCATCTGGAGGGCATCCTGAAACCCAAGGAAATCAGGGGCATGAAGCATATATATATGCAGTCCATGACTCTCTATCCATTCTCCGCAATAGATAAGACGGCGAAGCTCCCTTAGTTGTCCTGTAACCTTTATGCCAAAGGCATCCTCCATTGCATGGACTGCACTCATCTGATATGCAATTGGACAGATGCCGCAGATTCGTGATGTTATATCAGGTGCTTCAGAATATTTTCTACCGCGAAGAAAGGCTTCAAAAAACCTCGGCGGCTCAAAAATCCCAAACTTGACATCAGTTACTTCATTACCCTTAATCTTAATCAAAATAGACCCCTCCCCTTCAACACGGGCGAGATAATCTACTTTAATAGTTGTATTTTTCATAAATCTTTAGCCACAAATTTACACAAATGTTCACGAATCAAAAGATTTAAAAAATTTAGTGTTAATTCGTGTTCATTCGTGGCTGAAATTTCTTTTTATTTCTCCTGTGCATCACTCTCCTTACGGAAAACCTCTGCATAGGCATTAAAGCCCCGGAACATTAACATAGTATCGTATTTACTCTGTCCACTTTCAGCAAAGTGTTTGCTCAAAGATACTGTATTCGGGCTATCCATAGGGCCGAAACATCCATAGCAGCCTCTCTTATAAGATGGACATATTGCACCACACCCAGCCTGAGTAACAGGGCCAAGACAAGGTATTCCATGTGCCACTGTAATACAGGTATTACCCTTTAATTTACACTCAATGCAGACACTGTGTGTTGATATGTTTGGCTTTCTTTTGTTTAAAAGGGCATTTATCACTTCAATAAGCTGATATTTATTAATAGGACAGCCCCGAAGCTCAAAGTCAACATGAACAAAAGAGCTGACAGGCATTGACCGTTCAAGTGTGGAAATATATTCCGGTGTAGCATAAACAATAGAGGTAAACTCCTTAACATCTTTCCAGTTGCGTAATGCCTGAATACCGCCTGCAGTCGCACATGCACCAATGACAATCAAGATTTGAGACATCTTGCGGATTTCCCTGATGTATTCATGGGCATCCGGCGTTGTGATACTCCCTTCAACAATCCCCACATCATAGGGGCCCTTCAGCATTCTGCGGCTTGCCTCTGGGAAGTATGCAATATCAACAGCACCGGCAACTGCAAGTAATTCATCCTCTGCGTCAAGGAGTGCAAGCTGACAGCCGTCACATGAGGCAAGCTTAAAAACAGCAACTTTAGGTTTTTTTATTTTCATAATTTATAAAATAGCCACGAATTAACACGAATTATACGAATAAATTCAAAAATCAAAATATCTTATTCTCTTTGCATCTTTCGTGTCTATTCGTGTAATTCGTGGCTAAATAATTTATATCTCTTTCTTCTCCAAAAATTGACTTATCTGCGGCAGAGCAAACACAGGGCCGTCTTTACAGACAAATTTTGGCCCGCACTGGCAGTGCCCGCACAAACCTATTCCACACTTCATATTTCTTTCCATTGAGATATAAATCTGCTCCGGCGGAACCCCCCTCTGTGAAAGCTCCTGAATTGTGAATTTCATCATGATTTCAGGCCCGCATATCATTGCAATTGTATTCGCAGTATTTAACTTGATATATGAAAATAGTTTTGTTACTACACCAATATGACCTTTCCATGATGTGTCACAACGGTCAACAATAACCTGTACAGTTACATCTTTCATTTTACCCCATTTTTCCAGTTCTACCCTGTACAGCAGGTCAAGAGGACTTCTTGCACCATAAAGCAAAAATATCTTCCCGTACTCCTTTCTATTATTAAAAATTGAATAAAGGACAGGACGCAGGGGTGCAAGCCCGATACCTCCTGTTACAATGCATACATCTTTTCCCTTTGCCTTCTCCACAGGCCAGCCGTTACCGAAAGGGCCCCTTAAACCTATTACATCACCTTTTTCAAGCTGTGAAAACACACTGGTAACAGAACCAACACGATGAATTGTATGGGCAATGTTATCCTTATTAGAAGGGTCAGAGCTGATTGAAATCGCTGATTCACCTATGCCAAAGGCATATAACATATTAAACTGCCCCGGAGAAAAATGAAAATCGCTCCCTCCGTTGTCAGGCTCTAAAAGCAGTGTAAATGTATCTTCTGTCTCCCAGACTACCTTACGAATTTGGGCAGGGAGAGGGAACATTGAATCAATACCGACATTGGAATTCATAGTATATTCCCTTTATAACTTTTACCGTCCATATACATCCATTACCTGATACCTCGCTGCCTTGAGATTTTGTTCAAGAACCTGTGAGAATCTTTTAATCATCTCATATCCAAAATCATGGTCAGCCTCGCATTTTGTCCTTAAACACTTACCATCAAAGGCAAAGGCACGGACATTATCAATAACACAGGCATCATAATGCCATTTGTAAGGTGAGACTATCCATGACCAGCCCAACACCTCGCCTTCACCTATAGTCTGCACCCTAATCGCACCCTTTTCACCGCTGTGAATCTCCAGTGCGACCTTACCTTCGCGTATGAGATAAAATTTTGTTGCATCTTCACCTTCATGAAAAATATAGCTGCCCTCAGCAAACCTGACATTTGAGACACAGGAAATTAGTATGTTGAGATGGTATTCGCTAAGGTCATTTACAAAAGGATGATGCCGCACTATTTCTGAAAGATCCCTTTTTTCCATAACCACCTCCCAAATATAAGGAGAATGGGAGAAATGGGAGAAATGGAGAAAAGAATAAGAATTCACCACAAAGGCACTAAGAACACAAAGAAAAAAATTACAGATTAGAAAATTTAATCTTCTAATCTTTTAATCTTTTTTTATTTCCTTTGTGACCTTTGTGTCTTTGTGGTTAAAATATTCTCCCTTTCCCCCTTTCTCCTTAATCTTCTCTATCTCCTCAGTAATGTCAATACCTACAGGACACCATGTTATACATCGTCCACAACCTACACAGCCTGAAGTCCCGAACTGGTCAATCCATGAGGCAAGTTTATGTGTCATCCACTGGCGATAGCGTGCCCTTGATGATGAACGGAAATTGCCTCCAAAAACCCTTGCAAAGTCCATAGTAAAACATGAATCCCATCTCTTCCATCTCTCTGCATTTTCACCTGTCAGGTCGGTAACATCCTCAACAGTTGTGCAAAAACAGGTAGGGCATACCATCGTGCAATTAGCACAGGTAAGACATCGGGTTGCAACATCATCCCAATGCCTGCTTTCAAGGTTAGCGTATAACAGTTCTTTTATATCCTTCGTATCCATTGACTTATTCATCTGTCTGGCAGTTGTCTGAACAAGCCTATTTGCATTTTCTATTTCCGATTGCCCTGCAACGGTGTGCGGAATTTTACTCATAAGCTCATTCCCCTTCTCACTGCCAGCCTCAACAATAAAATAATGCCCCCCTTTGTCAATAACCTCCGTAAGTGCAATATCAAATCCATTATCAGCCTTTGGCCCGCTATTCATTGAGACGCAAAAACATGTACCACCTGCCTGTGTGCAGTTGACAGCCACAATGAATACCTTTTCCTTTCTATTTTTATATACAGTATCAATATATTGCCAGTTATTAAAAACCTTATCCTGTATCTTGATAGCCTGAATCTCACATGGTCTAACACCAATAAAGGCATAATTCGGCAAGCTCATTATTGGAACCGATGCATTTCCAGAATCTGAATTTATCTTAAATGACTTTCCCTTCTTTGCTGCTGAAAATAATTTGACCCTTGGAGGGAAAAGAAATCTCTTCCATGAGTATGGACTCAGATTATACCCAAAATAAGAATTATCACCCCGCCTCTTTAATTTATAAGCTGCTGCAGACTGCTCATCAGTCCAGCCAACAGGAAGCCCACTGGCAGAGTCAATATTATCATATACAATACTGCCTTCCCTGACTGTAGGACCAACTATTGTATAACCAAGGTCTTTTAAAGAATCAAACAATATATTTAGCTGTCTTGACTCTATCTTTAGATGTGATTTCACTATTTCCTCACTATGTTCTTATCTGCCTTTTTTCCCTGAATCTTTAAGGCTGCATCTACTTCGGCTGCTGTAGCAAAACCAAGCCTGATGAGAAGCTGTCCCATCAGAGGACGGTCGGGATTTTTTTTTTGCTCAGTGAGTGCCATATTTATATGCTCAGTGGTAACAGAGCGGGAAACAAAATTAATCAAAATCTCCCCGAGTTTCATAGGTTTCTTTTTAGGCTTATCTGCTTCTCCAACAGTTTCCCCTTTATCCTGATTTGCTGTGTCTTTAAGCTTCTTTGAAATGGCACCAACTCCTGATGCCGATGCATTCAAGAGAGAGCGGATTGCAGAAAAAGAGATATTGAAAAGGAGTTTTAAAATCCATAAAATTAAAAAAAGTGATACAGGAATGACAATTGCCCCTGCTATGATTATAAGATTATGGGAAGCCCTGTCAGTCTGACTGTCAAGAATTTCCTGAACATGCTGCTTTTCATTTTTTACTGCCTCTTCAATCTCACCCAGAAAACCTTTCCCCTCTTCCGAGATAGAGGCAGATAATAAAGCATTTAATTGGATTATATTTTCATTTGAGGAGAAAACTGCTGGAGGGAAATAAAAAAAATAAAATGACATAATTGCATAAAAAAGGATATTTATTTTATACAACCCATCTTTTTCCATGAGGGAAGTATAGCACTAAAAAAATTACAGTCAATTATAAAGCTACCATCGCTCCAGACTCCCCTCTTTTATATCAATACTCCTAAACAACCATCTCTTATCCTCCATTTCCTTAGCTGATGACCTTATGACATTTCTACTGTGTACCATTCTTATCAGATATACAACCTTTTTAATCCTTCCACCATAATCAGGGGCTGTCTCTTTATTTGTATATTCTGCCTCTACTTCCATCATCGCATCTATCCTTTCCCTTATAGGCGAGGTTGGATTTTCTATATCTCTTACCATCTCTATACTGATTATCCTGTATCTCATATCCTTGACTATAAAAAATTTCTCTGACCAAAACTCTTTTATATTATCTAACAGTTGTGCCTCTTCATAAAGTGCCTTTTGCTCATTATATATCTCCTTAATCTTAGCATCCATAGTTTCAGGGTATTTCATTGCAACCGCTACCAACCTCTGAGAGTGGGCATGGTATTTAAAGATAGTATCAAAATCTTTATTAACTATCGCATTAATGTATATCTCCAGACTCTTCTTTATCGCCCTGTCTTTTCCTTTACTGACAAGGAGATAGGCAGTTAGAATTACTGCAATTAAAACGGCGGGTATTATTAAAAATTTCTTTTTAGAACTAATAGATTTCATCGGGATAAAACCAGTGCCCCATCATCCACAGATTATCATTTAAATTTGGCAGAGCATTTCTATCCTTAAATTGTTTTGGCACAACCCCCATCCTGAATCCGTTATTTAGATGATGACAGCCATTGCATCCGAGGGTGGGAGATTTGTATGAACCACGGTAAATAAGTGCAACAACTGCAATAAATATTAAGAATACCATTACACCCTTTATAGGCTTCCTGAATCTGCTCTTCTTTAAGAAATCCCATCCTTCCGGCACCTTTCTGCCTCTATAGAGATAAGGCAGTATGGAAAGAACCATAAAGAGTAAGGAAGGGAGTAATATTGATAAGATTAATACCAATTTGCCCTTAAAATACAAAAGGGGTAAAAGCAATATCAGGAAATACCATTCAGGGGCTGGTATATATCTACCATCAAGAGGTAACGGTATCTCCTGAGGGTCATTTGAAGGTATTGTAACATATTTTGAGAGAACTATTACAGCTATAAGAAATGGAAGCGATAATAGTGCGTGTCTTAATATGTATGTAAATACCCCTCTCTGACGCAACTTGTCAAGAAAATGATAATCAATGAGTATAAGGGTAACAATAGGTAATATTAATATATGTATTACCTGATACCTCGGCAGTGTGAAACTATCTATAAAAAACGACTTCAGACTGTTTCCGATTCTTGGAATAAATTCAAAATAGTTTGGAATTATCTCCATAAACCAGTAACCCTTCCACTCCCATGGAAGTATTAAACCTGTTACTACCAATAAAAACATCGGTAGGAGAAGCAGTATGCCTGTAAGCCAGAGCACTCTCTTGGCAGGATTAAAGAAGTCCCATCTCAATGTGCATCTTATGGTATGGATGAGGACTGTGAGAAAAAGCAGAAAGACTGCCCATCTGTGAATATTCCTTAAAAGGCTGCCGCCTGTAACTTCATTTGTCAGATGCTGAACGCTCTTATAGGCATTATCAAGTGTTGGGTCATAAAAAAATATAAGGAATATCCCTGTCAATAACTGGAGGATTATCAAAAGTAATGACAGCCCGCCAAAATAATGCCTCCAGTGAACCTTCTCTGAAAAGACGAATGATAGGAATTTATTTTTCATAAAGGATGAATTTTAATTAAATCCCACATTCAACCTTGAAGTGCAACAAAAGAAGAAGCCACTTCAAGTGGTGTTTTAAAGCCCAGACACTTTCTGGGACGGTTATTAATAAGAGATTCGATATGAGCAATCTCATGTTCAGTGATTTTACTAAAGTCA
>JACQBS010000124.1 GCA_016194325.1 Nitrospinota bacterium
AACTTGATAGATATATTAACCTTAAAGCCTGAACGACTACTAATCTTTCATGATGAACCATTACAGGCTATGCTATTTTAATCGGACAGTAGTGATAGTAGACAGTTAAAAACAGGGAATACTAACCATCAAAAGCCTTACCTTCCCCTCTCTCCTATGATAAAGAAATATAAGCAGTTAGCATTAACCATAAGAGAAATGAGGAATTTAAAAGATAAATGGGGTTCAGGTGGTCGGAGGTTCAAATCCTCTCGCCCCGACCAATTATTCCTCACCTCTCATCCTAAGAATCATTTCCCTCTGCCTTACAATCACATAGTGTGCTATGGCATCTCTGTCTTTCATGCCCATATCCACAAATTCAATACCACATCTATTTTTCACACCGATACCAGAACCTTTGAAAAGCTGCCTGATTACAGCCTTAGTTGTTATATCCCTATCCATAGTTGACAGTTTAAAAGTCACCTTCTCAAAAACCCCTCCAACAGGTATTTCCTTCTCAGTGAGGCTTGTATAAAATGATAATCCTCCTTCGCTGATATCCGAGATATCCTCCCTGATTAAATCTCTAAGTTCTACTGTTATAGGATTATCCATAGAAGGGGATACCCTGAATGAGCCTCTTTTCTGAATCTTTTTGATAATTGATGGAAAGGCTATTTTGATTGAAGGGAATCTCCCGCTCACCATCTCAATAAATTTTGTCTCAAAGTAATACATGACTCCCTCAAGTGTATAATCTATCCTTACCTTTTCAGATTCTTCAATAATGCGGTTGCCATCCTTAGGCATAAGGACATCTATAATAACAAAATCATTATCCCTGCCTGATTCAAGGAATATGCTTCTGAATGTCCTTGGCCTGTCATCAATCGTAGCTACTACATGCGTGTTCCTCTTACAGACCTCATCAAGATTTGCCCTTATCTGTGCAGGCGTAACAAGGTCATCAGAAAACAGGTGAAGATATGACTCCTTATCCCTTTTAAAAATATCAAATAGTCCCATAATTATTATTCGTCAGTTTTGAGAATTATATAACATTTATAGCGAAAGATGTAAATTTTACTGAATTATGTAAATTTATATTGCAATAAATTATAATTAATGCAATAATATTTTATTAAGTTCCCCTTCCAGTTTCAAATATTCCCAAAAAATATTTTGATGGAAGATGAAATCTAAGATTATTTAGATAAAGGGATATTTATTTTTAGAAAGGAATTAAGAAGGCTATGAATGGAAATATGATTAGAAATATCGGAATAATCGCCCATGTTGACCACGGCAAGACTACACTTGTTGATGCAATGCTGAGGCAGTCGGGGATATTCCGCGAAAATGAACAGGTTGTAGAGAGGGTCATGGATAGAAATGAACTTGAGAGGGAGAGGGGCATTACAATATTTTCTAAAAACGCCTCTATTTATTATACCGATTACAAAATCAATATAGTTGATACACCCGGTCATGCCGATTTTGGCGGAGAGGTTGAGAGGATACTCCGCATGGTTGACGGTGTTCTTCTATTAGTTGACGCATGCGATGGTCCAATGCCACAGACAAGATTTGTCTTAAAAAAATCTCTGGAACTAGACTTAAAGCCTGTAGTAGTTATAAATAAGATAGACAGGGCTGAGGCGAGACCCGACCAGGTATTAAATGAAATTTTTGACCTATTTGTCCATCTTGGTGCAAATGATAACCAGTTAGATTTCCCTGTTGTTTACACATCTGCAAAACAGGGAATAGCAATGTTAGATGCTAAAGAAAAAGGTAAAGACATACTGCCACTCTTTGAAACAGTGGTAAAGCATGTACCACCTCCTCCCGGAGATGCCCAATTGCCGTTTCAGATGCTGGTTACAACAATTGATTACAATAATTATCTCGGCAGGATTGCCATTGGAAAGATAGCCAACGGCTCTGTTAAGGCAGGCAACCAGATAGCACTTGTTAGAAAAGACGGGACTACAGAATTTGCAAAGATATTAAAACTTTTAGGCTACCAAGGATTAAAACAGGTTGAGATTAATGATGCTGCATACGGAGACATCATAGCGATTGCAGGCCTTAAGGATGTGGATATTGGCGATACAATCTCAGATATATCTAATCCAGTGGCACTCCCCTATACAAAGATTGATGAGCCTACACTCTCCATAAACCTCATGGTCAATACAAGCCCATTTGCAGGGCAGGATGGGAAATTTGTAACATCAAGACAGATAAGAGAGCGGCTTTTTAAAGAGTTAAAGAGCAATGTAAGTCTGAGAATAGAGGAGCTTGAAGGCGGAGATGCCTTTAAGGTATGCGGGAGGGGAGAACTTCACCTCGGTATTCTTATTGAAACAATGAGAAGAGAGGGGTATGAGTTTCAGGTATCAAAACCAGAGGTCATATTAAAGGATGAAAACGGGGTTATAATGGAGCCTGTGGAAATGCTCATCATAGATGTAGAAGAGGCTTATGTGGGCAAGATAATTGAAAAATTAGGCACAAGAAAAGGCGATATGAAAAATATGAATCCTCTGGATTCAGGGGTAACCAGATTAGAGTATATAGTCCCTGCGAGGGGGTTGATGGGGCTACGTTCCGAGCTTCTGACTGATACAAAGGGAACGGGCATAATGCACCACTCGTTTCATGGATACGCACCTTATCGTGGTGAAATATCATACAGGCAGAATGGTGTCCTGATTGCAATGGAGAATGGCGCTTCAACTACTTATGCACTGAACAACCTTCAGGAGAGGAGTAAATTATTTATAGATGCTGCTATTCCGGTATACGAGGGTATGATAATAGGGGAAAATTCAAGAGAAGGTGATTTAGTTGTAAATCCATGCAAGGAAAAGAAATTGACAAATGTCAGGGCGGCTGGGGCAGATGATACAATAAAACTGACGCCCCCGATCAAGATGAGCTTAGAGCAGGCACTTGAATATATTGAAAGTGATGAACTGGTAGAGATAACACCAACCAATATAAGGCTCAGGAAAAAACACCTCTCAGCAAATGAAAGAAAAAGAAAAGAGAGGGGATCTCTTCAGGTGGCATGAGTCATGCTTAAAAATAGACTAAAATAATCTGGATTTTTTACAAATACTTATCAACAGGAATTGTTAATAAGCTGTTCAAAACCCGCCCAAGACCCTTATTCCTGCTATGATTTTTTAAGAATGCATAAAATTTAGTCAAAAGCATAACATCTTACAAATCAACATGATACTGCAACTATTTGATTTCCCCACTTTTCTTTAGATAGAAAATTGTTTATAAAAATTGGGGGCAGAATACCTCGCCCTTCAGGGCGGGGATGAATGCCCCCGTGCCGAAGGCACGAATTATGCTAAAATGCACTGCATGGGAATTAAAGCTACCAAACATGCGGTGTATGACATCAAATATCACTTTGTTTGGACTCCAAAGTATCGCAAGGGTATTTTGAAAAAGGAGGTGGAAAAAAGAGTTAAAGAACTTTTTGAAGAAATAGCCCGACAATACGAGTTTGAAATAGATACGATGGAAATTATGCCAGACCATGTTCATGTGTTTTTGACAGCTCCACCGAGGTATTCCCCTGCCAAGGTTGTGAATATATTGAAGGGAATAAGTTCTCGCAAGGTTTTCAAAGAATATCCTTTGCTGAAGAAAGATCTTTGGGGTGGAGAACTTTGGAGCGATGGATATTTTGTTCGAACGGTTGGAGACAAAGTAACCGCAGATGTAATAAGACGATATATAAACTATCAGCATCTAATTGAACATAGACAACTAAAATTGTTTTGACTTTCAGATGCCCCGCCCTTCAGGGCGGGGTAATTCACTAAAAAAGATTTCCACAAATACGAATGAGGATATGATTTTTTTGGGGGGGGTTAAGCCTCTCTCCTTGCCCTTAACAACTCCCTCTGCCTTTTAAATACATAGCTTATTATCTCTTCCCTGTCATCCTCATGGATGGTATCAAATTCAACAGCCGCTTCAATCTCCCCTTCCCTGCATATAGCAGTTCTTTCTCCCCTTAAAATCTTTCCAAGTGCAACAACGGATAGCGGAGGAAAGGTTGGCGGATGTATCCTTAAATGGATACACTGTCCAGTTGATAAATTCCCTTTATAAATCATCTTAATACCCTTACCACTTATATCCTTGCACAACCCCTCTTTCTCCTCTACACCATCTTCTCTTTGCTTTAAAAGTTTTATTATATAATCAAGCTTACTGTTCATTGATAACCAAATCTTTGCAACAGTAATATCCAGGCTCTCCAACTCTTCCACTCCCAGTAAAGGCATTAAATCGCCTTCCCTATCCCCTGTCCGATGGGAAATAATCACGCTTTTTATTTTTTCATAATCGTTTTCGCTAACCAAATCAAAAGACACAGGAAAAGATACATCTACCCTTACAGAGCCTCTCATCTGTGAGCTCTCATTTACAGAATTAGTTTCCATAAAACCTCCTAAAATTAGGGAATATGGGTTAGGGAGTAGGGATTATTTTTTTTACTAACCCCTAATCCCTAATCTCTAATCCCTGTATTTTTGCCTCTCAGCATCAGAATTACAATGATAAAATAAATTAAAAATGCCTGGCCAATCAGCAGGAGTGCATCAATTGTCCTCCCATTTTTCAGGACAATGGCACTCAATCCCATAGATGCCGAAAGGAGATATATAAACAATACAGTCTGTTTATTACTTAATCCTAAATGTGAAATCCGGTGGTGAAGATGGTCCTTTCCGACAAAATCTATCCACTCCTTAAGAGTCTTTACCTTGCCTGTTATAACCCTTGCAATTGTAATATATGACATATCAAATATCAATACACTCAATATAAGGGCAGGCATACTATATGCCTTTACAGAGTCATTCGTTGCCCATCCTGTCATTACAGTAAGGCTTGAAAGCATGAATCCCATAAATGTGCTCCCTGCATCTCCTAAAAAAATAGAGGCAGGTTTTCTGTATCTGAAATTATAAGGCATAAATCCAAGAGAGCTTCCAAGCAGTGCTATTGATAGAAACATTACATAGTCCTGTCCTGTCTGTATTGCAACAATACTTATATAGAATGATGCAATGGCTGTTATTCCTGCTGCGAGTCCATCCATGCCGTCAAGAAAATTGAGGGCATTTGTTATCCCTATTATCCATATATATGTAAGTAATACTTCAAAAATATCCCCCCACACTGTATGAGGCATGAAACTCAAGATAACGCCGTAATACATCATTATAGATACGGCAGTCAGTTGGACAAGCAGTTTTATTTTAGCGGGCAAACCCATAATATCATCAGCCAATCCTGCAAGCATAACCAGTGTAGCTCCAATAGCCACCCCTTTTAATTCCATAGAAAAATGAAAGTTATAAATCACTGCCAGTGTAAAGGCTACATATACCGCCAGCCCTCCCAACCTTGGCGTAGGAACCTTATGAATTTTTCTCTCATCTGGATTATCAACAATTCCCATATCACTTGCCAGTGACCTTGCAGCAGGTGTAGAAAAATATGAGAGGAGAAAAGCAAGAGAAAATATATAGAGCCATCTAATCCCTATCTCTTCAAAATATGGTTTCACATCAGGAAATAGAAGTGCAATGAATATAAAGATTGGTATCAGATATAGAAAAAAGAATTTCCAGAGTTTATTCAACTTTTGCCTCCTGCCATTTTTCAGTAACTCTGACTATTTTTTTCACATCACCATCAGTTAGAGATGGATATATAGGAATTGAAATTAATTCATTCCATGCCCTATCGGCCTCAGGAAAACCTTTTAATTTAAGGTATCTATGAATTGGCTTAAATATAGGCCTCATACATTTTACTCCGTTAACCTCAAAAAATTTCAAATCTTCCTCCAACCCCTTGACCCTTGACCCTTGACCCTTGACCCTATTTTTTATCACATACCTGAAATATATATGTTCTCTTTCTGTATAGACTTTCGGAATTGCTATCTCCAATTCAGAAAATCTTTTGCTGTATGCAAGGGCAATATTCCTTCTTCTTGATATAAATGAATCAAGCCTCTTTAATTGAGAGATACCAATGGCAGCCTGCAAATCTGTCATCTTATAATTATATCTGACCATATAATTGGGCTTATGGTCATATTCCCTCAAATCCTTAATCTTTTCTAATATCTTATCTGAATTTGAGACAACCATCCCCCCTTCACCTGTAGTCATTACCTTCGTAGCGTAAAAAGAAAATATTGCACAATGACCGAAACTTCCTGCTTTTTTACCATTATATACAGCCCCTACAGACTGGGCACAGTCCTCAATAACAGGGATGCCGATACTTAATATATCTTTAATATCGGCAGGGAGTCCAAAAATATGTGGGACAATAACAGCCCTCGTCTTCTTCGTCAATTTTTTTTTCAAATCTGCCGGGGAAATATTGTACGAATCAGGATTTATGTCTATCAATAACGGATTTGCACCAATATAGTTAATTGGATTAAGGAGGGCAGGACAAACATAAGTCGGCATGGCAACATCATCCCCCTCTTTTACACCAAGAGCTATAAGTGAAAGGTGGAGTGCAGAAGTCCCTGAACTGACAGCACCCCCCCCTTTAACTCCAATATATTCAGCCAACTCCGATTCAAATCTTGCAACAGCCTCCCCCTGGGAAATATATCCTGAGTTTATTACTCTTGAAACTGCTGATGAATCTTCTTTATTTAATGTAGGTTTTGAATGGAAAATCATAAAAAAAGTTAATGAGTTAGTGAGTTGATGGGTGTATGAGTTAACTCACCAACTCATAAACTCATTTGTGCCTCTGCATCCATATCATAAAAATTACAACAGGCGTCTCTCTCTTTTATAAAACGATGGTAGCCGGCACATGCAATCATTGCCGCATTATCCGTGCATAAAATTGGGCTGGGATGATAAACACTAACCCCCTCAGCAGTTCCCCTCTTTTTCATCCCCTCTCTCAAAAGTTTATTTGATGCAACACCGCCGGCTATTACAATAGTTTTTACATTATACATTTTTGCTGCTAAAAATGCCTTATTAATTAATACATCCACTACTGCCTGCTGAAAACTTGCAGCCACATCCGGTAAAAAGATTGACGATGTTGAATATGGCGGGATAAAACCGTCAAGATAATTTTTCAGTGCCGTCTTCACACCGCTGAAACTAAAATCAAGTGAATCCTTATCTATATATGCCCTTGGAAAGTTTATTGACAGGGGATTTCCACTAATGGCTGTCTTTTCAATAGCAGGACCCCCAGGATAACCGAGTTTAAGCATCTTAGAAGCCTTGTCAAATGCCTCACCTGCCGCATCATCCCTGCTCCTTCCGAGTGCCTTATATTTTCCAAAATCTTCAATCAGATAAAGTTCTGTATGACCGCCTGAGACAAGGAGTGAGAAAAATGGAAATGATAAATCAGGCTTTTCCAAAAAAATGGATAAGATATGCCCCTCAAGGTGATTCACACCAATCAGGGGTTTTTTAAGTGCATATGCAATCGCCTTTGCAGTGGAAAGACCGACAAGAAGGGCTACCACAAGACCGGGACATTTAGTTACAGCAAAAAGTTCTATATCATTGAGTTTAACCCCTGCCTTGTCAATCGCCTCAGTTATAACAGGGTTTATATTCTCAATATGCCTTCGACAGGCAAGCTCAGGGACAACACCTCCATATTTATTATGTATCTCATGCTGTGATGCGATGATATTTGATTTAATTTTAATGCCATGCTCATGAGAAACCTCTACTACAGCCGCCGCAGTTTCATCACACGAAGTCTCAATTCCGAGGATTAACATAATAAATACAGTTTTCTGCCTCCTGTTTTTTATAATTCATAATCACCCTTGCCTTACAATTCTGATATTTTTTTCTTCAAATTCAAATGAATCTAATTCCAGTCTCGTGCGGTATTTGATGTCATTTCCTCTCCCCACACCCCGGCAGTAACCCATCCAATAATATCCTTGTAACCTTTTAGCAAAGAGCGGTTTTGTGAATATTACCTCATAAGTCTCCTGCAATTTATCCGAACTTGCCTTTTTCATCATACATTTCAGTCCCGTACTGATTTTTTCCTCAATCTTCCACCCCTCTGTCCGAAGAATGATGTGATCTTTTTTATTATTTGCATTTATATTGTCGCATTTAAAGAAATAATGATTTTTATTTACTGTCGGGTTTATAAAGCATTTTTAAAACACGATTTCCCCAATACCCTAAATTGTCAGGAAACTCATTAAATTCTGCAGAATCGGCAGCAACAACCGTTTTGATTTTTATGCACCCTCCTGTCTTTCGAGAAATATCCTCAAGCACCTTTTTAAGTTCCTCTTTTGCAGAACCTAAATCATCCCCGGAATTACAATACTGTTCAAATGCTAATAGGGCGACTGATCTTTCCCCAAAAAACTGGACACCCTGTTAAGTTTAAGCTGCATTCTGCAGCCTCTCATATTCTGCAGGACTTTTATAGTCCAGTGCAGAGTGCTTCCTAATACGATTATAGAACACCTCAACATATTCAAAAATACT
>JACQBS010000109.1 GCA_016194325.1 Nitrospinota bacterium
AAAGGGTATGCCTCAATCGGAGAGGTGATGGCAGTTATAGACAGAGAAGATGCAGAGAATTCCACACTAAAGGCTGCGGCTTGATGGTAAAACTAATGGAACGCCACTTTATAATTTCAACTAAAAATTTGACAAGTTCATGAATCTTTAACGAGTCAAATTCTAAAACAATTTCCCAAGTCTAAATGGAATGAAGCTCACTGGATACAGTATAGAAAAAAACTTGTTGATGGAGAATATGGATATCTCGGTACAGAGGCTAATGAGAATCTTATTCAACGCCATCGGAAATCGCCGATTCAATCAGGTAACAAATTGACGAAAAAAGAAGTTGAAATAAGAGCGATTGATTTAGTAAAACAGTGGCTAAAAAATGAAGGAATCGAAGCGTGGGATTCTAAAGAAAACAAGGGATATGATTTAGAAACATCTGATAATCAGTGGATTGAAGTTAAAGGCAGAAGTGGCAGTTCTGCACCTGTACTGGTGTATGAATCTGTTTTCGAAAAAAACGACACTGATGAATTGAAACGGAAATACCGCATTTCCATTGTAAATAATGTAGGAACGCAGCCAGAACTTATCATTATAAAACCGAGCGATAATGATTGGAGTGAAAGAAATATCAGGGTGCTAAAGCCTGATGCAATAAAAGAAATCGAACCTATTCGTCTATAAATATTCGACGGGGATGGCAGCAGCCTTGATGACGTTGTGAATGGAGTTAAATTACGCTATTTTTCAAAGAAGAATAAACCAACAAATCGTCCGAGAGAGACAAGGCAAGAAGCCGCAGCGACTCTCAACTCGCTGTTGAGAACCTCCAAAATTCTTTTTTTTAGAACAGTCCTTTACGGCAGACTTTGTCTTGAGTTTTTTTTAGCTATTATTTCTACAATTTTATCAATATCAATATCTATCTCCTCCTGCTGGCTCCCTGTCATATCACGCAATATTGCCTTGCCTTTATCCAGTTCATTATCTCCAATTATAATTGTATATCTAACCCCAAACTTATTTGCCTTTCTCAACTGGCTTTTTAAACTCCCCTTTTCATAATCCCTTTCAGCCCTGATTCCGTTTTGTCTAAAATTATTTATTAATTCAAAGGACTTTTGGCTTGCCCTCTCTCCAAGTGAAGCAATAAAGACAGGGGGGATTGGGGACTGAGGAGTGAGGACTGAGGGCTGAATAAGTGTTGCTGTTCTATCTACTCCAATGGCAAATCCAAATGCAGGTGTAGGCGGACCACCAAATTCTTCCACTAATTTATCGTATCTGCCTCCTCCTGCAATTGCATTCTGCGACCCGAGACCTTTTGATATAATTTCAAATGCAGTCTTAGTATAATAATCAAGACCCCTAACTAACTTTGGATTTTTAACATATGGAATATTCAATTTATCAAGAAAGTTTATTGTAGAATTGAAATGACTCTTACAATTATCACATCTGTAGCCTTCAATTGTAGGTGCCTCTTTTGTCGCATCGTGACAACTAACACTCTTGCAATCAAAAATCCTTAATGGATTCCTCTCGAACCTCTTCTGACAGTCCTCACAGAGGAGATTTATTTTATTTTTTAAAAATTCTAAGAGTGCCTCCCTGAATTTTGGCCTGCATTCATCACACCCAAGACTGTTTATCTGAAGCTCTAATTCTTTAAGACCGAGTTTTTCAAAATACTTCAGGAGCATACCGATAACTTCAGCATCAATTTCAGGATTTTCTGTCCCGAAAACCTCTACACCAATCTGGTAAAACTGTCTGTATCTGCCTGCCTGCGGTCTTTCACATCTGAACATAGGTCCCATATAGTAAAGCTTTACCACTGATGGAGGATTATAGAGATTATGCTCCACATAAGCCCTTACAACAGATGCAGTCCCTTCAGGCCTCAATGTCAGGCTGTCACCGCTCCTGTCAGGAAAGGTATACATCTCTTTTTCTACTATATCTGTGGTCTCACCAATGCTTCTTGTAAAGACAGCAGTCATTTCAAAAATAGGTATCCTTATCTCTGAAAAACCATAGAGTTCAAAGACCTCTCTCGCTGTCTTTTCCATGAACTGCCACTTTTCTATTTCACCCGGGAGTATATCCTTTACCCCTTTTACAGCCTGATATTTAATTACCATAAGAACAAAAACATGCCACAAAGACCCGAAGACTCAAAGAAAAAATTATTCTTTATTCCTTTGTGCCTTGTGTCTTGGTGGCTATATAATTTTCTATACATGAACAAATATTACCCAATCTTCAGCTCTGTTTCAAGAGGTATTGGATTTGTGAGGCAGTAAACGGCTGGACACCTCTCCCTTGATAAGTCTTCAAGTTTTTTTATTTTTTCTGCCGGGGCATCGCTTTCAACATGGAGCGTAAACTTTACCTTCTCTGCAATGGGGTTATTGGATAAGCCGAGGACTTTTGAAAAATCAACGGAGCTTTCCGCAGTAATCTTTAGTTTCTTTAATTTTATCCCCTCCATTGCTGCCATAGTGGCAAATGTCGCGGCATAGCATGATGCTGAACCGTAAAGGCAGTATATCATCGGACCCGGCTGAGTCCCTCCGCCTCCGAGAAAAGAAGGCTGGTCAACCAATAGTGTTGTTTTCCCATTTTCAAACTGGACTGTTGCCTTGAACTGGCTCCCCTCCCCAAGATTCCACTCCCCTTCAATCTTATTTACCTTCTTTGCCTTTGAAATGTCCTTCTTTAATTCTGCTACAGTATTTTGAAGCTTATCCACATTTACATTATTTATCTTCATAAATTCCTCCTCCTTTTTAATATTTAACCACTGAGACACAGAGAAAAATAATAAGGAGAAATAGAGAAAGAAAGAGAAAGGGAGAATCAAGTATTTAACCACAGACTTTCACTGACTAAAATATTACTTTTTTATAATGTCTGTGTTTGTCTTGTGGCTATAAGTTTATTTATCTCCATCTCTCCATCTTCTCCATTTCCCCTTTATCTTTTTTGTCTTTCTCTGTGAACTGTGGCAATAAATAGAGTTTACCCTATCAGGATTATACCAGTCAATTTTAATTTATTTTTTGACATTCTTATGAATTATATATACAATTTTTATCGCCCATAGTTAATGTGAGTTAATCCTATGACCAAAAAAAAGATTATTGGTGTTATTGGGGCAGGCTCATGTGATGATAGGATATATCGTATTGCAGAGGAGATGGGGAGTAGGATTGCAGAATCAGGTGCACTCCTTATCTGTGGAGGGCTGGGCGGTGTGATGGAGGCGGCGGCAAAAGGGGTAAAAGAGGCAGGCGGTCTTACAATCGGGATACTCCCTGGTTTTAATAAAGACGATGCCAACCCCTATATAGATATTCCAATAGTAACTGGATTAAGCCATGCAAGAAATGTCCTTGTTGTAAGAAGTTCGGATATAGTCATCGCTATTGCAGGAGGTTACGGAACACTTTCTGAAATTGCATTAGCCCTCAAGATGGGTAAAACTGTAATAGGGATAGAGACATGGAAGGGAGTTGATGATATTATAAAGGTAAAGAGTCCCAATGAGGCAATGGAGAAGATTAAAGAGTTTACAGGGTAATGTATGGGATAAATTTACTGTGAGCAAAAAAAGTATTTTTTTACATATCTTAATCCTGTCTATCTTCTTTATTCAAGATTGTGCTTTGATTTCACCTCCAAAGAAGGTCTCAAGAAAAAGGGTATCAAAGCCGGAAATAAAAAGAGAAGCACCAAAGGCTGAGAAGGGATACTTCATCTGGCCTGTAAAAGGAACATTAACATCAGGATTTGGGTTGAGGAGTAAAAGCAAACATGATGGAATAGATATAGGTGCTCCTAAAGGGACAAAGATAGTTGCCTCTGCAGATGGAAAGGTTATATTCAACGGGTGGGGACCAACAGGATATGGCAGGATTGTTATTATTAAGCACTCTAAAAAATATGTTACTGTCTATGCCCATAATTCCAAAAATTTTACTAAGGAGGGGCAATCTATTAAAAAAGGTGAAAATATTGCATTGGTAGGCAATACAGGGAGGGCAACAGGTCCGCATCTTCATTTTGAATTAAGAGTAAACAGGATTCCGGTTGACCCCCTGCCCTATTTGCCATAAATAAACAAAAACCTAATAAGCCACAGAGACACAGAGTCGCAGAGAAAAAATAAGTAAAAAAACCTCTGTGTCTCCGTGCCTCTGTGGCAGATTTTTATAATTATTGGAGGTATAAATGGAAAAAGAAATCATTGCAAATTTAAAGAGTAGAATCAGGGATATTCCTGATTTCCCAAAGAAGGGAATACTTTTCAAAGACATCACTACTCTTTTAAGTGATGCAAAGGCATTCAGGCAGGCTATAGATATATTAAGCCACCGATATATTGGAAAACATATTGACCTTGTAGTAGGGGTTGAGGCGAGAGGATTTGTTATTGGTGCGGCACTCGCCTATGCCTTAAATGCAGGTGTAATCTTAATAAGAAAACCTGGCAAACTTCCATATATAACCAATAAAACGGCATACGAGCTTGAGTATGGAACCAATCAGATAGAGATACATAAGGACGCAATAAAACCCGGGCAGCGAGTTATAATTGCAGATGACCTCCTTGCAACAGGAGGCACTGTAAATGCGGCAACAAGGCTTGTCAGGGAATTAAAAGGTGAGATAGTTGAGCTTGCCTTCCTTGTAGAACTCACATTTTTAAAAGGGAGGGAAAAGCTTAAAGATTACGGAGTGTATTCATTGGTACAGTTTTAATAATAAGATTTAGCCACGAATGAACACGAATTAACACTAAAAAATTATAAAAATATTCGTGAGTATTCGTGTAATTAGTGGCTAATTTTAAAAAATTATGGAAAAAGAGAGAAGAGAAAAACCTGAATTTCATACACCTGTATATGAGATGGCTCTGAAGCAGTTTGATATTGCTTCTGAAAAATTAGGGCTGGACCCAAATGTAGCTTCAAGATTAAGGTCGCCTAAAAGGGCTCTAATTGTAAGTGTCCCAATCAAAATGGACGATGGCAATGTAAAGGTATTTGAGGGATACAGGGTTCAGCACAGCATGGTGCTTGGGCCGGCTAAAGGGGGGACAAGATACCATGAAGATGTAAACCTCGGCGAGGTCAGTGCCCTTGCAATGTGGATGTCATGGAAAAGTGCCGTCATAGGACTGCCACTCGGGGGTGCAAAGGGGGGGATAAGGTGCAATCCAAAAGAGATGTCAAGGGGAGAGCTTCAAAGACTGACAAGAAGATATACAACAGAGATATTTCCACTAATCGGTCCTGATAGGGATATACCAGGCCCTGATGTGGGAACGAGTGAACAGACAATGGCATGGCTGATGGATACCTACAGCATGCAGGTGGGTTATTCTGTTCCCGGAATTGCCACAGGAAAACCTGTTAATATAGGCGGCTCACTCGGCAGAAACGAGGCTACAGGCAGGGGTGTTGTCTATGTAACGATGGAGGCAGCAAAAAGAATAAATATTAATTTAAATGGTGCAAAGGTGGTTGTTCAGGGCTTTGGAAATGTCGGATATGTAGCCGCAAAGATTTTATATGACATGGGCTGTAAGATAATAGCTGTAAGCAATTCAAAAGGTGGTATATATAATAAAAGCGGACTTGATATAAACAGACTATATGAATTTTCAAAAGAAAAACAAAATTTATCTGACAGTAAACTTGGCGATAAAATCACGAATAAAGAACTCCTGGAATTGGAATGTGACATATTGATTCCTGCCGCCCTCTCAGCCCAGATAGATGGAGACAACGCAAAAAGGGTAAAATGTAAAATACTTGCGGAAGGGGCAAATGGCCCTACTACACCTGAGGCTGACCAGATTTTAAAAGATAAAGGGGTCTTTCTTATCCCCGATATTTTGGCAAACTCAGGAGGTGTAACTGTATCATACTTTGAATGGGTTCAGGATTTACAAAACTTTTTCTGGAAGGAAAAGGAGATTAATGAAAAATTAAAGGATATTATTGTAAGTGCATTTAATAATATGATGTTTCTCACTGAAAAGGAAAAGGTAGACCATAGGACTGCCGCCCTCATGATGGGGATAAAAAAGATTGCCGATGCAATGCTCATCAGGGGACTCTATCCATAGAGTCATAGTATCATAGTGTCAAAGTATCAAAGTTTAAGACTATGACACTCTGACACTTTGACTCTTTGACACTATGAAGAATAAATCTTTCTGGATAGCATTAAATATGGTTGATGGGATAGGAAGTATAACCTATCAAAAACTTGTTACCCATTTTGGCAATCCTGAAAAGGTCTTTTCTGTACCAAAGAAGGAGTTAATGGAGGTTGACGGCATAAGAGAAAAGACAGCAAATTCCATAAAGTCTTTTAGACTGGAAGAAGAAATAAAAGATGAATTAAATAGGATTGAGAAAACCGGAGTTAATATATTAACAATAAATGACAATGAGTATCCATCCAGTCTTAAAACAATCTATGACCCACCACCTATCCTTTATGTAAAGGGAACGATAATAGAAAATGATACTATTGCTGTAGCTGTAATAGGTTCACGCTCACCAACAACTTACGGCAAATTAGTCACAGAAAAGATAAGTATGGAACTGTCAGAGAGAGGTGTTACTATTATCAGTGGTCTGGCAAGAGGGATTGACAGCATAGCTCATAAATCTGCCATTGCAGGGGGAGGCAGGACTATTGCTGTTTTAGGGTGCGGTTTAAATGTCATATATCCGCCTGAGAACTTTAAGCTTATGGATGAGATTATTAGTCATGGTGCAGTTATTTCAGAATTTCCAATGTCTGCAAGGCCTGACAAAATGAATTTCCCCCAGAGAAACAGAATTATAAGCGGCCTATCCCTCGGGACCCTTATTGTTGAAGCAGCAGAAAAGAGCGGCTCACTGATAACAGCGAGGCATGCAATTGAGCAGGGAAGAGAGGTTTTTGCCATCCCCGGTAGTATTAATTCACCCAAAAGTAGGGGGACAAATCGCTTAATAAAGAGCGGGGCTAAGTTAGTGGAAGGCGCAGAAGATATAATTGATGAATTCCCCTCTGATGTCCGCTCCTTTTTGAAATCACCTGAAAAAGAAATTAAAGAAGATTATAATTTGGTGGGTGACGAGAAGCACATATTTTCACTTATAGATACAGAGTCACGGCATATTGATACTATAGTAGAGCAAAGCAATTTGCCTGTAAGTGTTGTTTCAGGTATACTTGTAAAGTTAGAGTTAAAGGGTCTGGTAAGACAATTCTCAGGCAAGATGTTTATAAGGAGTTAAACCCAAAAAATGCGTGAAACCACAGGTTAACACAGATTAACACAGGTTATTCAATGAATTAAAAGAAAGAAGAATTATAATAAGTTTTTGTTTTATCAGTGTTTACCTGTGTTTATCTGTGGTTAATGCATAATCTGAGTTAAAGTTAAAATGAAAGAAAGAGTTTTCAGCATAATAGAAATTATTGTGAGACATATGTTAATGAGCAAGAATATGGTTCATGACGAGAAGGAGATTTTAGAATACCTCCTCTCTGAGGGGTACAACATGGAAGAAATCAATACAGCCTTTTTATGGATTAGAGATATTGCCGGAGAACAAAAGGTAAGATCACCTTTAAGAAAGTCAATAAACGAATCAAATAATATAAGGATACTGAGTAATGATGAAAAAATCAGCCTTAACAAAGAGGCATACGGCTTCCTTATTAGATTAAAGGAGCTTGGTTTTATAGACAGTGAATTGCAGGAGGAGATAATTGAAAGGGCACAATATTTTACAGATGGAGAAGTGGGAATAGATGAAATAAAATCTATTGCAGCTCTGGTTATGATGAACCGTTCAGGGGCAGAGTGGGGAGATGATATTAACAGGCTCTTCAATGATGAGTGGGAGTTATCAGTAAATTAAAGAATTAGACAGGATACACAGGATACACAAGAAAAAGAAAAAGGATAAAAACTTGTAAATCCTGTTAATCCTGTCAAAAAAATTTTATGTCAAAATCATTATTAATAGTTGAATCGCCTGCAAAGGCATCTACATTAAAAAAATTTCTTGGAGACAGCTTTCTTGTAAAGGCATCTGTAGGCCATGTAAAAGACCTCCCTCAGAAAAAACTCGGTGTGGATATAGAAAAGAATTTTGAGCCCGAATATATCACAATCCGCGGTAAGGGGAAAATACTTCAGGAATTAAGGGCTGCAGCAAAAAAGGTTGATACCATCTATCTTGGTCCTGACCCTGACAGGGAGGGAGAGGCAATCGCATGGCATATTGCAAATGAATTAAATGGCGATGAACTCGGCAAGAAGAAGGGACGCAAGATATACCGCGTCCTGTTTCATGAGATTACAAAAAATGCCGTAAGAAAGGCAATTGAGAATCCACTTGCAATTAATGAAAACAAGGTTTATGCACAGCAGGCAAGGAGAATCCTTGACCGTCTCGTTGGTTATAAGATAAGCCCCATATTATGGAAAAAGGTAAGAAGGGGGTTATCTGCAGGGAGGGTTCAATCTGTTGCCCTCCGACTGATTTGCGAGAGAGAGAAGGAGATAAATTCATTTGTAAAAGAAGAGTACTGGTCTATAACTGCAAATCTAAAATCCCCCCCTCACCCCCCCTTTGATAAAGGGGGGGAGGGGGGATTACCCTTTGAGGCAAGGCTTCACCGCATAGGGGCAAATAAGGCTGAGATAAAAAATGAATCTGAGGCGAAGTCTATCCTCTCCGATCTGGAAGGTGCAGCATATAAAGTCACCAATGTCCAGAAGAAGGAAAAGAAAAAGAATCCTATCCCGCCATTCATAACAAGCACCCTTCAGCAGGAGGCATCACGAAAACTCAGGTTCTCTGCAAAAAAGACCATGATGATAGCCCAAAGACTCTATGAGGGGCTTCAGATAGGAGATGAGGGGCAGGTAGGATTAATAACCTACATGAGGACAGACTCATTCAATATGTCATCTGAGGCTGTAAATGAAACAAGGAATTTTGTTGCTGACAGATACGGTAAAGATTTCCTTCCGGATACACCAAATTATTATAAAAGTAAAAAGACCGCCCAGGAGGCACATGAGGCAATCAGGCCCACATCGGTTTTAAGAGAGCCATTTGCCATAAACAAATATCTTGAAAAGGACGAGGCTAATCTTTACGAGCTTATCTGGAATAGGTTTGTTGCCTGCCAGATGAATCCTGCCATCCTTGATTCAACCTCAGTTGATGTAGAAGCCAAAAGAATGGGTCAGGGGTCAGGGGTCAGGGGTCAGGAAGACAACAAACTTGCCCCTTGCCCCTTGCCCCTTGCCCCTTATTTATTCAGGGCTACAGGTTCTATTATAAGGTTTCTTGGTTTTTTAAAGGTATATGAAGAAACAATTGAAACCACCTCCGAATCAGAGCAGGTTGAAAAAGAAGGCATATTACCGCCACTAAAGACAGGAGATATGGTTGAGTTGATAATGATAACACCTGAACAGCACTGGACACAACCTCCGCCAAGATACACAGAGGCAAATCTAATAAAGGATCTGGAAGATAAGGGGATTGGAAGGCCAAGCACATACGCAGCAATAATCAGCACAATACTTCAAAGGGACTATGTTGAGATAAAGGAGAGGAGACTCCACCCTACCCTCCTCGGTTCATTAATATCAGACCTCCTTGTAGAAAATTTCCCGAAGATATTAGATGTTAAATTCACTGCTAATATGGAAGAGGAGTTGGACCAGATTGAAGAGGGAAAAAAAGGGTGGATTGATGCGCTCAATGATTTTTACAAGCCATTTTCCTCAGACCTCACACAGGCTGAGACAAAGATGAGGGATATAAAAAAAGAGGTGGAATTGACTTCAGAGGTCTGTGACAAATGCGGCAAAAATATGGTTATCAAATGGGGCAGATTCGGGAGATTCCTTGCATGTTCGGACTATCCCGCCTGTAAAAATACCCGCCCACTCAAAGGCGAAGGTGAAAAAGAGATGACTGATGACAAAACACCTGAAATCATAAATGAAAAATGTGAAAAATGCGGCGCCCCGCTTCAGGTCAAGATTGGGAGATACGGAAAATTTCTTGCCTGCACCAAATATCCTGAATGTAAATTTACTAAGCCTATAAGCCTTGGCGTATCATGCCCACAGGATGGATGCAATGGATTCCTTGTAGAGAGAAGGACAAAGAAAGGGAAAATATTTTATAGCTGTAGTAATTATCCTAACTGTAAATTTGCATTATGGAATAAGCCAATCCCCGAAAAATGCCCACAGTGTGGTTACTCATTCCTAATAGAGAAGAGAACAAAGGGCGGAGAGACAGAAATAAGATGCGGCAATAAAGACTGTTCTTTTAAAAAAGAAGTTGCCTGACCCAAATCAGTGTCAAAGTGTCAAAGTGTCAAGGCAACAGCAATTTATATACTCTGACACTCTGATACTCTGACACTATGACACTTTTAGAATGAAAAACCTGCCTGTTATTGCCATTACGATGGGGGACCCTGCCGGTATAGGCGCGGAGATTATACTTAAGGCATTAGAAAAAAGAGAGATTTTTAAATACTCTATTCCCATAATAATAGGTGATAAAAAATTCTTAAAAAAGACTGCAGATTCTCTTAACATCTCTCCCCTTCCCTCAAATATCACTATCATTGATTTTAAAAATATTCCCAAAAAATTTATCATCGGCAGACCTACCCGTGTTAGTGGCAAGGCAGCAGTGGAGTATATAAAATCAGCAGTAAGTCTGGCAAAGGATAAAAAAGTTGATGCAATTGTTACAGCACCAATAAGCAAAGAGGCAATACAGATGGCAGGCTATAAATATCCAGGACATACAGAGATGCTTGCAGAACTTACAGATACAAAGAATTATGCCATGATGCTTACCGGTAAAAAGATAAGAGTTGTGCTTGTAACAACACACACTGCTGTAAAAAATGTAAGCCGTCTGATAACCAGAAAGAAAATCCTAAAGGCTATAAGACTTACAGACTCTGCTTTAAAATCATGGGGGTTTTTAAATCCAAGGATAGGGGTTTCAGCACTTAACCCTCATGGAGGTGAAGGCGGTATCTTTGGTGATGAAGAGATAAAGATAATCATGCCTGCTATTAACGATGCAAGGTCAGAAGGAATAGATGTTAATGGACCCTTCCCTGCTGATACCCTCTTTACACCCTCAAAAAGGGCAAATTTTGATGCAATAGTTGTCATGTATCACGACCAGGGGCTAATACCAATAAAGATGTCTGCCTTTGGAAAGGCTGTGAATATCACGCTTGGCTTACCATTCATCCGCACATCAGTTGACCATGGAACTGCTTACGATATTGCAGGAAAAAATCTTGCTGACCCTTCAAGCCTGATTGAGGCAGTAAAACTGGCTGCAAAATTAACAAAAGTCAATATCACCCATTTTAGGGATTGACATTTATATCCTTTTAATGTAGTGTTTGAGCCAATTATCTTGATAATAGGGGTTTATAATTTCCTTATACATTCAATTAAACAAAAATCGCAGGGAGGAGGTTTATGAAAATAAAAAGCATCCGCATGAGTGTTCAGATTGCAATACAATCCGTTGTAATGCTATCCCTGATTAGCATGGGAACTTCTCAATATTTCAGGGAGGTAAATTTACGGGAGCATCAGATAATAGACAAGAGTCTGATAGCCCTCCAGCCTGTCATTTCCCTCGCAGCAAGGAATATTGACGGCGGAAATCTGATGAACTTAAAAAATAAAACTGCAGAAGACCTTTATAAGGCAAATAGCGATTTACTCTATCTGAAGATGTCAGGCATGAGTGCCGGAAGTCCTAAGACAGAGTTTTCAGACGAAATCCCTCCTGCAAAGATTGAATACAATTATCTAAAAGAAGGTCTGGCAAAAGATTCTATTACAGAAAAAGAGGGTGATATTAAAGGAAAAGACTATTTCTTTGATAAAAATAATTATCTCCTCCATATCAAAAAAGATTTGAACATTAAAAATGGCGGTAATGTCTATGCAGTCTTTTCCGCTAAGGCTTTAGAGGGGACATGGTATGAGGTTCTGACGAATGTATTATTTGTCGCTTTTCTCGTCCTGATTGGCTCTACAGTAATTGCCACATTTGTAGGTGGTCGTATAGCTAAGCCAATTGTTACAGTTGCAGAGCAGATTTCACAAATAACAGAATCCCTTGATTTATCTTCCAAAGTTAGAATTCAATCCAGAAACGAGATTGGGTCTCTCGCCGACCACTTTAATGAATTTGTTGAAAAGATATGTAAGATGGTAAAGGATATATCAATCAATTCAGACCAGATTAGAAATCATTCACTGACATTTTCAAGTGAATCGGCAAAGGTTATGAATATTGTAAATGAGCAGAGCGGACAGATGGAGAGGGTCGCCACCTCTGTGGAAGAAAGCTCTGCAACAGGAGTAGAAATAGCAAAGAACAGCAGTAATGCGGCAAAATCCTCAGAAAATATAAAAGAAAGTGTGAGCAAAGGCTCAAAGGTAATAATGGATACGATTGCAGGAATGGATGTAATAGCTAAAGATGTGAGCAATAATGCAGGTATGGTTGAACAGCTTGGAAAGAGGTCAGAAGAGATAGGTAAAATTATATCAGTGATAGACGACATAGCAGACCAGACAAACCTCCTTGCGCTCAATGCAGCAATTGAGGCTGCGAGGGCAGGAGAGCATGGGCGTGGCTTTGCAGTAGTTGCAGATGAGGTGAGAAAACTTGCCGAAAGAACTACAAAAGCAACAAAAGAGATTAATACAACAATAACTACTATTCAGGGGGATACAAATAAAGCTGTAATCTCTATGCATGAAGGAAAGAAAAATGTTGATACCCTTGTAACACAGGCGCAAAATGCAGGAAACACACTTAATGATATTAACCGCCTCGTTAATGAGATTGCTGAAACAGTTACCCGTATAGCCACAGCTATGGAAGAACAATCCTCTGCAACAGAAGAGATTTCACAGAATACGCAAAACGCCTTTGAATCAACCAAAAAGGTTAAAGAAGGCATGAATATGATTTCAGAATCATCCGAGAAACTTACTAAGATATCCGAAACTCTTAAGGAGATGGTAGGACACTTTAAGGCATAATTTTAAAATAAAGGGGGGTGAGATATGGGTTAGGGGAAAATATATTTTGTTTAAATAGAGTGTATGACCTTTTAAAAAGGAGGATAATTTATGAAAAGTAAAGTTTTTGTATTAGCCTTATCAGTATCAATCAGTATAATCTTTTCTTATATCTCATCAGAGGCAGCTTCCGATGCCTCCTTCCCTTCAGACTGGCAGAAATGGACAAGCGTTTCTACGACATTAACTGGAATAGGTGCATTACCTGATTGTAATGCAGATGTAAGTAAGCTTCCTCCTATCTATCAGGAGACTGTTTCAACATACTGCGGCGTAAAGCAGGGAGGACCTGGCAAGGTAGCTGTTTTAGTTAATCCTGCTGTAATGGATGCATATAAAGCAAGGAATGGAAAATTCAAAGATGGCAGCAACATGATTTTACATCTAAAGGATATGAAGGTGCTTTTTGTTACAGCACATAAAGACGGATCAGTGACATATGGGGTATTCAGTGAAGATGGTAAAGATATTACTGCTAACGATGGGCCACTGTCTGCGGGTACCTGTAAGACCTGTCACACAGGATATGCGGCATTCTGTGTGAACGGACAGTGCGGAAAGATTAAGTAATATTTTTAACTATGTCCTATGTCATTCCTGCGGAGGCAGGAATCTATTTTTTATGGATTCCCACTTTCGTGGGAATGACAATAAAAACCTGAGCCCTCAGCCTTTTAACACCTCTGAATACAGGTTTTCTATCTCTCTTGTATGTCTTTCAATTGTAAACATCTCTTCTACCCTTTTTCTTCCTGCCATCCCTATTCTCTCTCTGGTATCCTTTTCATTTATAAACCTGATAACTGCCGATGCTATTGACTGTGGGTCTTTCTCTGGAACCAATAAACCTGTTTTTCCATCTACAACAATCTCCGGGATACCGCCGCTATTTGCTGCTACAATTGGCTTTTGCAGAGCCATTGCCTCTATTAATACCCTTCCAAACCCCTCCCCTATCGCTGAAAATACAAATATATCCATTAAGGCTATTATATTCTTAATATCCTTCCGATATCCTGTAAAAATGATTTTATCCTCAAGACCATAATTCTTGACCATATTTTTAAATTCCATTTCATGGCTATTATTTCCCTGATTACTACCTGCGATTATAAATTTCACATTTTTAATCTTCTCAAAAACAATCTTAGCTGCCTCTATAAAATATCTATGCCCCTTCATCGGGATTAATTGACCCACAGTCCCTATAACAATTTCTGTTTCAGCTATTGACAATTCTTTTCTTGCTTTATCAACATTAATATCTCGTATGAAATCATCAATATCTATACCGTTATATATAACACTGATTTTTTCCTTTTTTTTAAGCCAGTTGAATCTATCTCTCACAGAATTTGATATAACTATTATTCTGTTTGCTAAGATAGAAAGGATTCTGTCCAACAAATTATCCTTTTCAACGATTCTGACATGCCATATTACAGGAATTCTTTTGATTTTTCCTGCTATGCCGCCGTATATCATACACCTTGAACCATTGGCATGTATAACATCAATTTTATGTGCATTTATAATCCGTATCAATTTCAAAACGCCTGTGATAAGAGAATATAAATTTAAGTATCTCAGCCGTCTCATGGAAACAATCTCTACATCAATATTCATATCCCTTATTGCCAAACTCATACTCCCTTCTGACGGGCATGCTGCAACAGGATTATAAATCTTCTTATCTATTTTTTTTAATAAGTTAAGGAGGCTTATCTCTCCACCACCCTTAATATCGGGAGTATTTATCAGGTAAAGTATATTTTTTTTCACTGTATAGGAAATTATAAAATTAACCACAGGTAAACACAGATGAACACTGATAGAATAAAGAAAAAAAGTTTTTATCTGTGTTAATCTGTGTCCATCTGTGGTTTCATTAAGTTTTTTGTTCCTGGGGGAATATGGGTAAAGGAAAACTCAGTTTATAGTCAAATCGTCTTCTATCTTCTGTGTTGAATTAAGATTGACAGTTTTATCAGATTCAATTACCTTTATCCTCCTCTTTTTTTCCTCAGCAATATCATCTTCCATCTTCTGTTTTAACTCTATCCTTTCTTTTTCAATCTCAAAATTCAGCCATTCCCTCCGTTTTCCCATCTCCTGTTCATAATAGGTCTTCATCGCCTGATTTCTCTTTCTCTCCTCATCTTCCAATTCAGCATTCATCATCCGCATTTTCTTCAGCTTTTCTTCAGCTATTTCCATCTCTATTTTCTTGACAAGCTCAATCCTTTCATTTTCCAATTCAATCTCTATAAATTTTTTCTTCCTTTCCATCTCATCATTTAATAATAAATCAAGCCTCTTTATTCTCCTCTCTCTCTCATCCTTAATTTCATTCTCAAAATCCCTATACCTCTTCTCTTTTTCCTCATTCATTTCAGCATGAAGCCTCTTTAATGTTTCATCTCTCTCCCTCTTTAAGAGGTTTCTTACCTCATTTATTATCTTTTCCCTCTCCTCAGAAATCTCTAAATCAAGTTTATTCCTTCTTTCAACCTCTTCCGCCATCAGCCTTATATTCAATGACTCCATCAGCCTAACATCTTCTTCTTTTATCCTTAAATCTATTTCCTTTAATTTATTACCTAAAAGAATCTCCACCTCCTGTTGAACAATATGAACTCTATTTGTCTTTTCCTTCTCTATTTCATCCTCTATCCTTTTAAGTATATTCTTTCTTTCAATCTCCAAATCCTTAATTAAACCTATTTCCAATTCTTTCTTCTTTTTATCACTTTCTTTATGTATCAATTCAAACCTGCTCTTCCTTTCCATAGCCATAATCTCATCCAAAATCTCCATCCTTTTTCTCTCTTCTTCCTTTATCTTATCTTCAAGGAGGCCTCTCATTTTCACTTCTTCACAGGATAATCTCTCTTCTATATCAAGCATAACCTCCCTTTCGGCATTTTCCATCTTCTGCTGAAATGAGGTCAATCTTAGAGACTTCTCCTTTCCTATCTCTGAATCAATGTTTGAAAATCTATTTTTCCTGTATTCTTCAACCTCTTTATGAATCTCAGCCCTCTTAGCAGATACCTCATCAGAAAATTCTTTTTCCTTCCTTTCCATCTCCTCTCTAATCCTATTATCAAACTCTGCCAGCTTCTTTTCTTTCTGCCCTGTCAACTCTCGTTCAAATTGGTTTAACCTGCCCTCTCTCTCATCTTTAATGAAATTATCTATCTCTTCTAATTTCTTTGCCCGTTCAAGCTCAATCTCATCAAAAATACTCTCCCTCTTATCCTCTAATTCAATTTTTACACGTCCTTCTATATCACCTCTTATCTTTTTCTCATCTTCTGAAATTTTAATCTTCATGCCCTCTCTCAATTCAATTTCGTATTTTTCAATATCTGCCCTTGCCTTTATCCTCTCCTCCTCAAGAAGAGATTCAGATTCATTCCTCTTTCTTAAAATCTCAGAGTTGATTAATTCCATCTTTCCATTTTCATACACCTTCATCTTCTCATCTAACTCTTTTTTGAGCCTTTCCTCTTCGGCAAGCAATTTAGACTTAATATCCCCTCTTTGGCTTTCCTCATGTTGATGGAGTTCTTCTTCCAAATGCCTAAATCCTTCCGCTTTTCTCTCATCTATCTCTAATTTTAATTCCCTCTCAAGATTTTCTCTCTTTTCATTTAACTCTCTCTGCAATTCTTCAAACTTACCAATCCTTTCAGATTCATATCTTTTTTCAATTTCTCCCCTTGCCAGCTTCTCTTCATTGCTTAACTTTATTTTTGATATTTCCAATTCCTTACTCTCTATTGCTTTAAGCCTATTTTCCAATTCAGAGATTTTTGCATCAGGCAGGACAATATCAGTGAATCCTTTATTCCATCCATCCCCCAATAAATCCATCAATCTTATAGTGATATCATGAATAAGTGTCGCAGATTTACCTGTTGGAAAGCCTATAACAAAAGGCTTCATATTCTTAATTGAGCTTCTAATCTCATCTCTGTCTTCAAGATACCCAAGGTAGTCAATTTTAACATTTAGATTTTTGTTGATAAGGGATACCATATCATTTCCAACATTTATGTCAGCACTATCCTTTATCATATTTAAAATCAATAATGGCTGAAACCCTCTAACTGCCATATCAAAGGCAGTTAAAGCAGATTTATCAAATGATTCTATATTGTCTCTCAAATCTTTTATTGTCCTTATATGCTCATTATTCTGAGGGTCTTTTGCAAAATTTATCAGTTCTATTATTTTTTCATTGTCCTTGAATGTATTTTCCAAAATTTTATAAATTATGTTTCTGATGTAACTGTATGTATTGGTAACAGAGGTAATTTCAGGGGTGGTGATTACAATGCTTGAATCTGCGGATAAAAAGAAATCAATTGTATTAAAATTTATGGATGGGCCCAAATCAAGGATTACATAATCAAAATTCAGCGTCTGAATATTTTTTATGAGATTTTTTTTAAGGGGAGCAGGCATATTGGCTAAAATATGGGAATCCCCTGCACTGCTGATAAGCTTAAGATTCTCAATCTCGGTATCTATCATGATTTCCCACAGACTGCCTTTATTCCTTGATACAAAATCGTTCAGGGTCAGTGAAGGGGATTTTATGCCAAATATTGCATGCTGATTTGAAGTTCCGAAACTGGCATCAATAAGCACAGCCTTTCTCTTTGACAGTGATAGGGATATAGCAAGGTTTGCACTGATAATGCTTTTCCCCACCCCTCCCTTTCCACTGCTTACAGCGATTATATTTTTTTTCCTATTCATAAAATTATCCCAAAAAATGCGTGAAACCACAGGTAAACACAGATTAACACAGATTATTCAATGAATTAAAAGAAAGATATATTTCACTTTTTAAGTGAAAGAAGAATTATAATAACTTTTTGTTTTATCAGTGTTTATCTGTGTTCATCGGTGGTTAATGCATAATTCAGGATTATTTCTGCTTTAAATAATGGAGCTGGCTTTTTGGTATCTGAACAATGATATTGACCCGCCTGTTTGAAGGGTCATACGGCAATGCAAGATTTTTTAGCCTTGTTGAGCCATAAGCCCTTACCCCGACGACATCGGCAATCTTCATATCCTCTATTATCCTTCTCAATGCATTAGCCCTGTCCATTGACAATTCCCAGTTTGTATAACCCTCCCGTTCTGTCGGGGCGGCATCAGTATGTCCTTCAATAATCATCGGATAGGATACAACACCCATTTTCTTTAGAGATTCTCTGAGCTTCGCCTCCGCCTCTCTTGTAATCATGGCACTCCCCTTTTCAAAAAATGTCATCTGATTTGTATCTGCCATCTCAACCTTAATCCCTTCATCCAGAAAATCAAGCCTCATATTATTTAACACATTCCTGAACTCCTGAACAGCCATAATAACATCCATCTTCTTAGAATGCTCATCCTTTGTTACCTTCTCAAGAGATCCTTCTCCCTTTGAAATGATTATTGCCCTTTCCTTGGACTTACCTATCTTTTCACCCATATATTTTCCCGGCTCTTTAAAATAATCGGCGATCGCGCTTTTCACCTGGTTACTTTGTGAGGTAAGCCACAGGACAATAAAGAGTGCCATGAGTGCAGTTACAAAGTCTGCATAGGCTACCTTCCACGCACCACCATGATGACCTTTATGCTTATCCTTTTTATATACAAACCTAATGACTTCCTCTTTTTTCTTCCTGCTCACTCTCTTTTTCCTCTCCCTTTTTCTCTTCTATCTGTTTCTGATCTTCCTGTTTTGACTCACCGAACATCTTAATAATAAAATTGACACGGCGGTTTGATGCATCATAAGGGAAATCGGTCTTTAAAAGCCTTGAGGCACCATACGCCTTAACCTCAACAACCTTCCCCACATTCATATCTTCAATTATCCTTCTCAAGGCATTTGCCCTGTCACCTGAGAGCTCCCAGTTTGTATAATCATTTCTTCCTGTCGATGCGGCATCTGTATGCCCTTCAATAATTATTGGATAGGTAATTTTTGGTATCTCTGAAAAGGCTTTTATTATCTTTGTCCTTGCATCATCTGTAATATCAGCACTCCCAGGTTTGAAGAAAATCATCTTATCTGTATCGGAAAACTCAATTTCAAGCCCGTCAGGTGTTACATCAACCATCGCATCCTGCTTTATATCCTTAAATTTCTGCAATGCCTTGATAAGTCCTATCTGGCTTGCATCAAAATTTTTTATAATTTCGTCAATAGATTTTTTACTCCCTTGAGCAAATGTCCTTGCCTCAATCTTTGATTCCTTTATGCTTGATGTTTTATAACTGCCAGGGTCTGTAAAATACTGCCCTATATATGCCTTTATTGATGAACTCTGTGAGGTTAGCCATAGGACAATGAAGAGTGCCATTAATGCAGTTACAAAATCAGCATATGCCACCTTCCATGCACCGCCGTGGCTCCCTTTATGTTTTTTCCTTTTTACAACTATCCTTACATTTTCTTTAGAATAATCTGGCTGGTTATTTTCTTTTTTATCCATCTTATATCTTGATACTTAAAAATAAGATTGTTGTTGAATAACAAAACACTGCGTCCAATCTATTTCTGTCTTGTTATTTTATCAATAGCCGCAAAGGTGGGACGGTCGTCTGAATAGATTTGCTTTCTCGCAATTTCAACTACAACCATTGGTGAAAAATCTTTAGCAATGGCAACAACACCTGCCTTTATGCAGTACATATACCTTGCCTCATGCTCAAGAAGAATCTCAATATTTGTCGCAATAGGCTGAACAAAACCATAGGAAAGGAGTATTCCAAGAAATGTCCCTACCAGTGCTGCGCCAACCTTGTGCCCAATCACTTCAGGTGGACCTCCAATTGCCTGCATTGTAATGACAATACCAAGGACAGCAGCAACTATTCCGATACCTGGCAAGGCATCAGCAATCTTGGAAATTGCCCCTGGGATACGAGATGTCTCTTCATGGTGCGTCTCAAGTGCGCTATCAATCATCGCCTCAAGTTCATGCGGAGGAACACCGCCAAGCACTACAATCCTGAGAGAATCACATAGCACTTCAACTGAATGATGGTCTGCTATAAATGCGGGGAATTTCTTCAATAGGGGGCTCTTTTCAGGATTTTCAATGTGTTTTTCAAGTGCAATTGCCCCTTCTTTCTTATATATGCTTGCAACCTCAAATAAAAGTTTTAGCAGCTCAATATAAGAATTTTCATTTATCTTTATGCCTGACATTGTCTTTGTCAGATTTGAAATTATCTTTTTTATGTTTGCCGGGGAGTTTCCTATAAGTAGTGTCCCTATTGCAGTCCCGCCAATTATAAGAAACTCTACCCATTGCATCAGGACCATGATAGGTCCGCCCTCCAGCAAAAAACCGCCTAAAACTGATGCAATTACAACAACAAAACCGATAATAACAAACATAAATTACCCCCGTTATAGTATATTTTTTGTGATTTAGTAGAATTGTAGCGTGGTGGTTTATCCCCCGCCTTCAGCCGACCATAAAGGCCGGCGCTACATTTAGATATATTAATAAATTTGTTGTTTAAAAACAAGTTATTAAATAAGAATTTAGAAATTAAAAAGATTCTCTACAGTATCATTTTAAAAGATCCTTAGATAATCTTTCCCATATATCCTGTCCATTGACTACCTTTCCGCATAAGAGATAGTAGCCTGACTCGTCTAAATGTCGGATGGAGTTTATCCTTCCTAAAAACTCACCTTCTATCGAGGTGTTTGAATATCCATTCAGGCTTACAAACCTCATCTCAATTGGATAACCCAGAGGAATAGTAGTCTTAAGCCCTCCCCTGAAGTTATCATTTCTTACTGTAAGAATTGGAAAGAACTCCCATCTTCCGTTATCAATATTTTTTATCTCAAGAATCATATCCATCATAAGCCCCATATTGTTTGCTTAATTTATTTCTATCAGACCACTTCAACTCTTTCAAGGTAGCTTGAAAGCTCACCAATCCATTTTTTGATATCTTCAGAATTCCTATCCTTTGCAGCCATTTCGATAGATTTACCGATTTTTGTAATCTCTTGAAAGCCATAGCCATTACCGGATCCCCTCATGCTGTGTCCCAGGAGCTTTATAGTTTCATAATCACCATACTCCAGAGCATATATTATCGTCTTAACATCTCTGTGCCTGTTTTGAAGGAATCCCGGTATTAGCTCTTTCACATCATCGTCAACATGGATAAAGACCTTTTCCCCATTGTTCACATTATTACTTTTCATCATACTTCCCCCACCTTTAAGCAAAGAACAGAGACCTAATGCAACCACAGATTACACAGATTGACACAGACGCCGTTCCTGCGGAGGCAGGAATCTATGATTAAATACTGGATTCCCGCTTTCGCGGGAATGACATTTCTGTATCATCTATGAAATCTATGGTTACTTTTAAACCCCTATCTGGTCAAATAACAATCCCTTCATTATCTCCTGCGGATTTATTCCGCAAGAAGCCGGTTCGAGTATCTCTTTTATGTTCCATTTACCCCCTCCATTCGACATCTCCAATGTCTTAGGCGGGGTGTATCTCTTGTTCTGCCCGTCTATTACAACTGCAATCCTCGGTTTTAATACATTTGCACGGTTGACGGATACAACCACTCCTACCTCTCCTGTCTGGAGTTTTATGATTGTTCCGGGAGGGTATATGCCTACGTGGTTGCACTAATAACATCGTATACTAATTCTTAATGCTCAGAAATCTAATAACATCGTATACTTAAATTAAGTTTTTCTCTTTTTATAGATAACCAAAGGATTAATAATATGACCATCAATTG
>JACQBS010000108.1 GCA_016194325.1 Nitrospinota bacterium
CTCTAATTACCAGGATCGGGCAAGGTGCTATATTAATATATGTTTTAAAAAGCACTTTAAAAAAGTGCTTGACAACAATAAACCAGGCACGGAGACACAGAGAAAAGCAATAAGGAGAAATGGAGAAATTTGAGAAAGGGGGAATGGAAAATTTATTTTATCTTTTCTCCATCTCTCCATATTCTCCCTTTCTCCTTAATCTTTTTTGTTTTTATCTTTCTCTGTGCCTCAGTGTCTCAGTGGTTAAAATCGTGTTTTTGTTTTGCAGAAGCCTTTACTTTCTCGTAAATATATTTAATAGGCATTCCTTTTTCTTCTGCAATTTTTTTACAGTCTTCATACTCAGGGGTGATGCTTATTACGGCACCTTTTCTTTTCCCTATCTTAACCCTTACATTCCCATATTCTGTTTTTATTGTTTTTATCTCCTTTTCAAGTTTTACCCTTTCCGTATTATACATTCTTAACCCAAAAGATGTGGTTTCACTCAGCAGTATATCTGCAAGCCTATTTACGCTGTCATTTTTAGAGAGGACGGTTATCTTTACAGCAGGGCGGTTTTTTTTCATTATTATGGGTGTCAGGAAAACATCTAATGCACCCCCTTTAAAAAGTATATTTATTATATGGTCATAAAACTGGGGATTCATATCATCAATGTTTGATTCAATTACTGTAATAGAATCCTGTTCAGAAGGGCTATAACCTTCTCCTATCATTATTCTTAAGAGATTTGGTGATTCTGAAAAATCTTTTGAGCCTGCACCGTATCCAATTGCATTAGTCTTCATGTTGGGCATAGTGTTACTTGATTTTGACATTGTTGTAATTATTCCTACACCTGTAGGAGTTGCAAGCTCAAACTCTACATTGGATGAATAGGATGGGAAGCCTCTGAGCATCTCTGCGGTGGCAGGGGCAGGCACAGGCAGTATTCCATGCTCTGTCTTTACCATTCCCCTCCCTGTATTTATTGGAGATGATAGGATAATATCAGGCGAGAGGAGATTTATACATATTGCAGCACCTACAACATCCACAATGGAATCAACAGCACCTACCTCATGAAAATGAACATTGTCAACGGATGTTCTATGGATTTTTGCCTCTGCCACTGCAATATTTTTAAATATCTTGAGCGAGTCCTCTTTTATCTTTTTAGAGAGTCTGCTCCTTTCTATCATCCTCTTTATATCTTTATAAGATGTGTGATGAAAATGCTTCTTTTTGTCCACCACTACATCTACCCTCGTTCCTTTTATTCCCTTTCTCTTTACCTTTGAGACTTTTAAATCATAGCCCTCCATGGCAAGTTTTTTTAGCTCTTTTTTTATTGATTTAATATCAACACCTGCATCAGCCATTGCCCCAAGAACCATGTCACCGCTGATGCCTGAGAAACAATCAAAATATAGAATCTTCATGTTGAGATAGTATCAGAACTTTATCTCCCATTCAATTTAAAAAATATTTGACAATACTTATTCCCCTCTGTTAGCATTAAAAAATATTGAACCTATCCAGCATATGAGTGAGGACGATAATAAAAAAGGGAAATTAAAGCCCTTTAGAGATTTGTATCTAATATCTGCGATAGGGATTCAATTGGTGGTTTCAATATTTATTGGGCTTACCATTGGTGTTTATCTGGATAATAAATTTGGCACGACCCCGATTTTTATATTTATATTTCTTTTATTTGGTATAGCTGCTGGTTTTATAAATCTTTTCAGGGTCACAAAGGGCTGCAAGAATAAAAATGACGAATAGTATATTGCTGGGTATTTTGCTTGGTGCGGCTGTCTGTATATTGAATATCAGGTGGCTTAGGTTTTTTGTAGATTATATACTGGTCAATGTGAAAAGTGTCAGGAATGCAAAAGCATTAACATATATAACTTTTTTCTTTCGTTATATTGTTATTATTGGCATACTCTATTTTACGGTGAAGAGTCATACTATAAACCTGATAGCATTTATGGCAGGATTCACCATTGTCCTTTTTTCAGCGGTTGCTGTGTGGTTAATACAGAGCAAAAAGGAGACAGATTTAAATGGAAGAACCACTTCTCTATATTAATGTTCCGGGGCTTGAGCATTACCCTCATGTGACCTATACATGGGTTATTATGATAGTGTTGGCGATTTCATCGTATTTAGTAGGCAGGAGGATAAAACTCGTCCCGGAAGGGGGGGGGCAGAACTTTTTTGAAGTTGCTGTTGATGGGATTGCTGATTATATGGATGAGGTGATGGGACATGGCGGCAGGAGATATATACCTCTTATTGGAACTATTGCATTCTTTATTTTAACATCTAATCTTATAGGGCTTATACCTGGTTTTGCATCACCTACTGCCAATATAAATACAAATGCTGCTATGGCTTTCACAGTATTTCTTACATATCATTACATTGGCATAACAAGGCATGGGTTTTTGGATTATATGAAATCATTTACTGGCCCAATATGGTGGCTGGCCCCTTTAATATTTCCTATAGAGATTATTACTCATTTGGCAAGACCCCTTACATTAACACTGAGACTCTTTGGAAATATAAAGGGTGAGGATATAGTATTAATTATTTTAGCTTCTTTAATACCTTTACTTATACCTGTGCCGATGATGTTTCTTGCTATTTTTACAAGTATAATACAAACCGTAATATTTTCGCTGCTTTCGATGTTTTATATTTCTGGTGCGTTAGAAGAACACCATTAACTTTAATTAGAAAGGAGGTAAGAGAATGCAGAAGAAGATTTTGACAGTCGGTTTTGTTATTGCAGCTATCATGCTCATTATAGCCCCAACAGTATTTGCTGCCGAGGGGGTAAGTGATGCCCGGTATGGATATTATAGCTATATTGGTTTAGGGTGTGTTATTGGGTTAGCTATTGCAGCCTTCGGCGGTGCAATAGGTCAGGCAATTTCTGTTAACAGTGCCTTAAGCGGCATTGCAAGAAACCCAGGAGCGGCAGGAAAGATAACCACAGGCCTGCTTATAGGTCTGGCACTGATTGAGTCGCTGGTTATTTATACACTTGTCATAGCACTCATCCTGCTCTTTGTAAAGCCATACGGAATGTAAGAACTTGCAGTGTCAGACTTGTTAAAAATAGCAGGTCTGACACTGGTTTATTTTAATCATTTCTTACAAATCGTCTTAATGATTCTCCTGCCCTGAATTTTGGCATTCTCCCGGCAGGGATAGTTATAGTTTCACCGGTTTGAGGATTTCTCCCTTTCCTCTCTTTTCTCTTTGATACTAAAAAAGTGCCGAGTCCTGCAATTGTTACCTTCTCTCCCTTTGACAGGGCGACTTTAATAGCAGATATTAATGCATTAATTACCATCGCGGATGTTTTATTAGAAATTTTCCCTCCTTTGGATATTATCTCAATGAGTTCAGCCTTGTTCATTTTCTTGTCCCTCCGCTTAGACTGGCTGTCAACCTTGTGGGTTCTTGAATTTCCTTTGTCCTTATGGTTATTGTATCTGTTGCCTTATATCCACAGGCATCTGTGGCTATTGCGGTTATTGTGTTTTGCCCCTGTTGGAGAGGAACTATACTTGCAAAGTTAATTCCCTGAGTTTGGGCTAAGCCTGATACCTGTCCATTAACACCTGAACTCTGTATCGTTATTCCTCCTTCTCCATTGAGATTTGAAAGACTTCCCAGAACAACTGCATCTGAATTATTTATGATAGAGCCTATTGAAGGAAATGTTATCTTTGGTTCAAGGCATCCATTCAGACATTCTATTGAAACTGTGATAAATGCCCCCGGTTTACCTTTTACTTCAATATCTATCCGATGCTCTCCCTGAGAAAGGGTTATAGCTCTTTCTATACTTGCCAATCCATTTCTGAAAGTATCTTCTTCTATTAACTCTCTACCATTTATCTTTATCTGTGCAGTGCCATGATACCCATTATCCACTATAAGCTTATATTCTCCTGTTGTGGCACAGAGATTAAAGCTCTCTTTAAATTTTTCAGGATTATCTTTCTCTCTTATATATTTCTTTGGTCCAAATACAGGTGATGATTGGGCAGGTGAGACAAGCTGGAAAAGAAAGATACATTCTATAACTGCTATTGAACTGAATATTTTTTTAAACATAGGTTAGTCCTCCTTTAAGGTTAAGTTTTAGAACACCTTAATTAAATACAATAATAATGCCAGATTGGTATCTTCAGGTTATCTGGTTACAAAACAAAGTGTTGGAAACTCAATAAAAATTGCTGACATATAAATTTTTTAAAAAAGTGTATCCAAAATCTTACAGGTGTATGAAAAATATTGTTACAAAAGTAGCTTTCTATTTTTAATTTCGTTAAAATAAGTTTATGAAAGCAATTGTCCTTGCGGCAGGATACGGAGAGAGGATGAGGCCCCTTACCAACAGCATCCCAAAGCCCCTTCTGCCAATAAATGGCAAACCGATATTGCATTACACCCTCCAGTTGCTTAAGAAAAATGGAATCTTTGAAATAGTTATAAATCTCCACCATCTGCCTGATATGATTATGGAGGCATTTGGAGATGGCTCTTCTTTTGGGATGAAGATTCACTATTCCTATGAAAAGGAGATACTTGGGACTGCAGGCGGAATAAAGGCAGCAGAGAAAATTTTAAAAGATGGGACATTCCTTGTGATTAACAGTGATATAATTGCGGACATAGATATAAAGAAGGTATTGAAATTTCACAAAAAGAAAAAGGCGTTTGTCACAATGGTTTTAAGGCATGACCCTGATGTTGATAGATACGGTGCTATAGAAATTGATTCAGATGGGAGAATAAGGAGATTTCTCGGTAAGCCTGAATACAATGGAATCTCCCCCTTAAAAAAGCTGATGTTTACAGGCATCCATATCTTTGAGCCTGAAATTTTTGATGAGATGCCATCTAAAAGATACTGCGGGATAACAGAGGAGACATACCCAAAACTGATAAATAAAAACACTCCTATATATGGATATGAATTCAATGGCTATTGGATTGACATAGGGACACCTGAAAGATATGAGAATGCAAAGAGAGAGGTGACAAAAATATTCAGCACATATTAGCCACAGACTTAACAGCAAGAAGATAAGAAGTTGAGAAGTTGCGAGGTTGAGAAATTCTCATCTTCCAATCTTTTTATCTTCTCATTTTTTTGATTTTAATAGTCAGTGAAAATCTGTGGCTGATTTTTTTCTGTTTTTTTTTCTTGACATGGCCATTAACTTTGTGTAACTTATCAAAGTTTTTTAGAGATAGTGAAGATGGCATAAATCATAGTTTTGAATTTTGATTTTTTTCTTGACATAAATTTGATTTTTGTATATTTTTTACTATCGCATATTTTTGGCTCTCAATTAAAGACTTTAGGGGAGGGGTCTTGATGAAGAGTTTCTTGTCTTTTACATCTTATCTTTTAACTGCACGTTGTTATTTTATTTTTAAAAAAGGAGGAACGAAATGGGATTCTTAGGGAAAGGTTTGTTTAAGGGAGTATCTTTCAGATTCACATCACTCACTGCATGTCTCTTTTTAATATTTTTTGCTTCTACACTAATCCTTCCGATTAGTCATAATGCATCTCTATCTTTAAAACCTGCATTTGCTACTGAGTCACCTGCACCAGCGGGTGAACATGCAGCACCTGTTCTGAGCAAAGCCGAAGGAAAGCCTGAAGAGGGGAAAAAGGAAGGGGAGGGAAAATTTACCTATCAGCCTGCTCCAAAAATTAAGGTGGAGGATTATCCAATCGTTAAGGGTTTTAACAGTCGTATAGCAGTATGGATAGTGGCGCAGCTCCATCTCTTCTTTGGTGCATTTGTTCTTGCCGTTCCTATATTTGTCCTTGTTATAGAGGGTGTAGGCCTTGCGACTAAGGATGAGAGATATGACCATATGGCACATGAGTTTATTAAAGTCAGTATGACCGCCTTCTCAATCACAGCCTCACTTGGCGGATTACTGTCACTCATGCTGGTATCATTCTATCCTGATTTTTTTAAGTATATGGCAGGTATATTTGGTAAGACAATGATTATATATGCCCTCCTTTTCTTCGGAGAGAGCTTCTGTCTGTATGTTTATTATTACGGATGGGATAGGATGAATGAGGGCTTCAGCAAGTGGCTCCATCTTACAATGGGGCTTATGTTGAATGTCTTCGGTATGACACTGATGGTTCTCTCAAATACATGGGTTTCATTTATGATGGCACCATCAGGTATTGATGATGCTGGAGTATTTACAGGGGATATCTGGGCAGCAATAAGGGGTCCGCTGTGGAATCCTATAAACCTCCACAGATTTATTGCAAATATTGCTTTTGGCGGTTCTATAGTCGGCGCCTATGCAGCCTTTAAATTTTTAAGTGCCAAGACCGATGAGGAAAAGGCACATTATGACTGGATGGGTTACACAGCAAACTTCATAGCAATATTTGGATTTTTACCATTGCCTTTTGCAGGTTACTGGCTCATGAAAGAGGTATATGGCTATAGCCAGCAGATGGGTATAACTGCAATGGGTGGTGCATTTGCATGGCTCTTTATAATTCAGGCAGTTTTGATAGGGTCGCTTTTCCTCGGTGCAAACTATTACTTATGGTGCGGTATGGGGAGAATCAAGGGTTCAGAGAGATACACACCTGCAATTAAATATCTTATAGTAGTTATAGTGGGTTGTTTCCTTGTATGGTTTACGCCTCATACACTCATAATGACATCAAAAGAGGTTACACAGGTGGGGGGGACGCACCATCCAGTCCTCGGTTTTTTAGGTGTTATGTCTGCAAAGAATACGGCGGTTAATATATTGATAGTCTCCACTTTCTTAAGCTTCATGCTTTATAGAAGGAGCAATAAAATCGCAACGGCATCATGGACAAGTACCGGCAATGCACTTCAGGTAGCACTCTTTGCTGGCGGCGCTATAAATATTGTCACACTTGGGGTATATGGTTATTTCATACCGGCAAATATCAGAATAGGGCTGTCAATCCCTCAGGTTATGACAACATTGACCATAATTATAGTCAGCTCTGTGTTAGATGGTTTTATGTATAAGGGGGCAAAATCAACCGGACCTATTGAGTGGGGTAAGATGGGCCAACGTTCTCAATATGCCCTTTTTCTATTGGCAGTATCCTTTACATGGCTGATGGGTTTGATGGGTTATGTCCGCTCAGCCCTCAGACAGCACTGGCATGTATATACAGTATTCAGAGATAATTCATTAGATGCCTATACACCGACTCTTGGATATGCGGCAGGTATTATAACGATAGCAGTTTATATATTTATAGCCCTTGTTATCTTTGCGTTCTGGATTGCTAACTTCAGCGCAAAGAAACATGCGGAGGCTTCACATTAGACTGGTATTATAAAGTTTAAAGGAACTAACTGTATAAATATTATTAGGGAGGGGGGCAAATGAAAGTCTTTATTCGTATTATAATTTTTAGTGTTGTATTATCGCTTTGTTACTGGGGCTTTTCAAACTATGGGATACCTCAAGTTATCCCTGAGGCTCCACCGGTAGAAGAGAAGATAAGCGGCTCTATGACTATGGACCAGTATATTGCCCTCGGTGGAAAGATATTTAATGGAAAGGGGACATGCACCCTCTGTCATAACCCTGTCGGTGGAAGGGCGCCTCTTCTTGTTGAGAGTGGTAAAGATGGTGCACCGATTGGTGCCAGGGCAGCGGATAGAATAAAAGACCCAAGATATAAAGGTAAGGCAAAGACGGCTGAGGAGTACATATATGAATCAGAGGTTGACCCATCGGCATTTGTTGTTGCTGGTTTTGGGAAGCCCGGGACAAATGATACCGTGAGTCCGATGCCAGCTACGAACAAGGGTTCAATCGGGCTTTCAGAGGCAGAGATAGGTGCTGTAATTGCCTATCTGCAGAAGTCTGCAGGTGTTCAGGTAACAGTAAAACTGCCGACAGGTGCCGCACCTGCTGCCGCTGCACCGGCAGCCGCAGAGCCGCAGAGTGCAAAGACAGCCGAAGAGGCATTTGGAAAGCATGGATGCACGACATGCCATACGATTCCTGGAATTGCAGAAGGCGGGGATGTGGGGCCAAATTTTAAAGGACTATCATCAAGGGCTGGCAGCAGGGTAAAGGGATTAAGTCCCAAAGAGTATATAATGCAGTCTATAGTTAGCCCGGATGCTTATACAGTGAAAGGTTTTGAGCCTGGCACAATGCCGGCAGACTTAGGTGAGAAAATGACTGTCAAAGAGCTTGATATGATTATTAAGTATTTAATGGAGAAAACAGGATAACAATAAAAGTGTCAAAGAGTCAGAGTGTCATAGAGTCAGGGTTTAAAGACTTTGACTCTTTGACACTTTGATACTCTGACTCTTTATTTAAAGGGAGGTTGATGATGAAAAAACTTATACAGGCGGTGATATTGATTCTGGTTTTTTATTTAATCTTAAAACTTGGGATACCTGCATTAGGTTCATTCCTTCATCATGGGACGTGGCCTGTAGTGCCTACAAATCTCATGAGAATTTATGTGTTCTTTATCGTGGCAGGTGTCCTCTTATACCTGACATTTAATGAAGAGTCTGCAAAGGAACTTGGCAAGCCGATAAAAGAGGTCTATGGAAATCCTGAAAAAGGCGGTTTAAGAATGATTGTTATTGCAGTCATTGCACTTTTCGGTGGATATATTACCTATCAAAATGTAAAGCCGAGTTTTGAAGCACCTGTAGAATTACGCTCTATACATCCTGCACCGCCTTCATCAGTGGAGATGTGGGGAAAGCCATATAACCTGCTGAAACTGACAAACCCATTCAGGGAAGATAAGGCAAACTTTGAAAAAAATGCAAGAGAGGGTGGGATTGTATTTTTTAAGAACTGCTTTTACTGTCACGGTGATAAATTGGATGGAAAGGGTCATTACAATAGTGGATTCTCCCCTATGCCGGCAAACTTTGTTGATGTGGGAACAATAGCACAGCTTCAGGAATCATTCTTATTCTGGAGAATCGGGACAGGTGGACCTGGTCTTCCAAAGGAGGGTGCTCCATGGCGTTCTGCAATGCCTATATGGCAGCATTTCTTAAGCGAAGAGGAGATATGGAAGGTAATCCTTTTCCTCTATGATTATACAGGGCATTCACCAAGGACATTTGGGTAAAAAAGTATCAAAGTGTCAGAGAGTCAAAGAGTCAAAGCCTTTTACTTTGATACTATGACACTTTGACTCTTTGATACTATAAAAAAATAGGAGGGATTAAAATGGAATTGTTTAAGAAGGCAGTAGGGATAATGACAAAGGGTAATTTTATCACTGCAACTCCGAAGTCAAAGGTGTCTGATATTGCATTGGCTATGATAAGCGGAGAGGTGAGTGGGATTCCAGTTTTAGATAATAGTAAAAAGTTGATTGGGATTGTGACAGAGTTTGATATTATAAAGTCAGTAAAACAGGGAAAGGATATAAAAAATATAGTTACTGAAGATATTATGACTAAAAACCCGATTACTGTGAGTGAGGACACCCCTGTAAGCGAGATAACTAATATACTGGAGACGAAGAATATTATCAGAGTTCCAGTGGTGGATAAAAGCGGTAAGTTAGTCGGTATTGTATCAAGGAGAGATATTTTAAAAGGGGTTACAGAGGTTGAGGGTGCACCTCAAATATGGTGGTAAAAAAAATAAAAAAGCTAAAGGCTAAAAGCTGAAGGCTAAAATTTAATAAAGGGGGGTAATGATGAAGAGAAAAGAATTATTTATATTATTTTTTACGCTTACACTTACACTTACACTTGCACTTTATACATTTGCCGCTCAAGGGGATAAAGATGCAGGGAAGAAGATTTATGAGAAGAAATGCTGGTGGTGTCATGGTGAAAAGGGAGAGGGGAATGGCCCTGCCGCAGAGTTCCTTATGCCTCCGCCAAGGGATTTTACGCTCGGTGTTTATAAATATAAGAGCTCTCCTCCCGGGCAGGTTGCAAGGGATGAGGATATATTCAGAATTATAAGCGATGGTATGCCAGGCACAATGTTAGGTACAGCAATGCCTGCATGGAAGGATGTCCTGTCTGAAAAAGACAGGTGGGATTTAGTAGCGTATGTAAAGAGCATGACAGACCTCTTTCAGACAGAAAAGGCGTCAGGAGAGATAAACTTTGGCAGTCAGGTTTCATCTTCTGAAGAGAGTATTAAAAAAGGGAAAGAGGCTTTTAAAAAGGCAAAATGTTTTGAGTGTCATGGTGAGAATGGAAAAGGGGATGCGATTAAAAAACTTAAAGATGACTGGGGCTTCAGGGTATGGCCCAGAAACCTTACAAAACCATGGACATTCAGGGCGGGGAGCGAGCCAAAGGATATATTCACAAGGGTATCAGTGGGTATCCCTGGAACACCAATGCCATCATTTGCCGACCCGAAGAGTGAAAATAAATTAACCGATGAAGAGCGCTGGCATGTGGTAAATTATGTAAAGTCTATTCAGGATGATACAAAGAGGCTCAAGGAAGGTGAGATAGTTGTAAAGGCGAAATATGCAGAAGGGAATTTACCTGAAGATACAAATGCCCCTGAGTGGAATAATGCATCAGCAACAGCTTATCAGATGGTTCCGCAGATTATTGCAAAGGATAGATTCTTTAAGCCAACTAACGATGGTATTACAGTAAGGGCATTATTTAATGATAAGGAGATAGCCTTTTTATTAGAATGGGATGACAGGACAAAGAGTATCCCGGGGGATGCAGATGCAGAGAAATTGGCAGAGGGAGAGGTGTTAGAAGATGCGGTTGCAATACAGTTACCTGTGACCATTCCTGAAGCGATGCAGAAACCATATTTTGGTCATGGCGATAAGGAGATGGGTGTAAATCAATGGTATTGGAGCAGTGGAAATGCGACGGCAGCAAAGGTTATAGATTCAACTGGTCTTGGGTCAGGAAAGGCACGAGATGCTGCTAAGACTGATGTAAAAGGAAAAGGGGAATATAAGGCAGGTGTATGGAGGGTAATATTAAAGAGGAGTCTTACAACTGCAAATGCAAAGGATGACCTTCAATTTGAAGCAGGCAAATTCATACCAATAGGATTTGCAAGCTGGGATGGCTCAAATGGAGAAAAGGGTTCCAAACATACCATGACCACATGGTACTGGGTATTGTTAGAGCCAAAGGCAGGAAGCAAGGTATATACATATCCTGCCGCTGCCATAATAATCCTTGTAGCAGGACAGTTATGGTTTGCAAGGGGTATGAGAAAAGATTATGAAAAATAAATAAGAACAGGAGGTGATGAAAAATACAGATTCAAGATGCAAGATTCAAGATGCAAGACTTAAAACTTGCAACTTGCAACATGAAACTTTTTAAGGGGGGTTTAAATAGATGAAGTCGCTAAAAATATTAATAAGCTTGATTGTATTTGCTCTGTTTCTTTCAGTAGGGATTGGTAATTCAATCGCAGCAGATGGTAAGGCAGTTGTAGATTCAAAGAAGTGCGGAGGCTGCCATAAGATGCAGGGTCCGCCGGATAAGACGATTGCAGATGTATTAAAGAGAAAGGCACCAGATTTATTTTATGCAGGGAGTAAGTTTAAAGAGGCATGGCTTGTTGGATTCCTACAGAAACCGACAATGATAAGACCTGCAGGGACAGTATATTTGAATAATATTAAGATGGGCGAGAAAAAGGATGAGATTGGTGATGTAAAGCCATGTGCGTCTGCTCTCTCAAAGGATGATGCAGAGGCAGTTACAAAATACCTGATGACCCTTAAAGAGCCAACCATGAAGGCAGGTGTTATTGTTGATGATACCTTCTCAAAGGCAAAGGCAAAGGTGCTGTTTGGACAGAAAGAGGGATGCAGCGGCTGCCACAGGGATAAGGCTGATTCAGGCGGGACATCATGCCCGACACTTTACAATGCAGGTGAAAGGCTGAATCCTGACTGGATTTTTGATTTCTTGAAGAATCCTCAGAAGTATGACCCAAAGATATGGATGCCAAGACGTGAACTTTCGGATGAGGATTTCATGCTTCTTGCAAAATTTATTGCATCTATGAAATGACAGCATTAGCTGTCATTCTGAGGGCAAAGCCCGAAGAATCTGATAAGAGAGATTCCTCGCTTCACTCGGAATGACATTTTTTTTGGAGGTGAAAGATAATGAAAAAGGTAAGTTTAATGGTTTTAAGTATTATGTTTTTAGGATTGATGATTACCCCTCTTGCAATTGCTGAAAAGGCAGAGGATAATTATAAGCTATACTGCTTTCAGTGCCATGGCTCAAAGGGGAATGGCGGAGGTATTAACGCTGCCTCCCTCTCAACAGCACCGAGAGACCACACAAGTGCTACAGAGATGAAAAAGCTTTCAGATGATAACATCTTTACTGCAATAAAAGAGGGTGGTGCTGCAGTCAGCAAATCAACCTTTATGCCGCCATGGAAAAGCATTCTTACCGATGCTGAAATTAAAGACATGGTAAAGCATCTGCATGGTCTCTGCAAGTGCTGATAGAAGTTGATTAAAATATGATTTAGAAAGAGGGGTGATGGAAAAATCACCCCTCTTTTTTTTGCAATAAAACTCCAGTAATAATATCTCCAATCTTTCAATTCAAAATCTCTTCATATAATCAAACCCAAAACATGATAGAATTATGCCTATGATTTTAGATTTTTATAAAAGGCTTATTGATGATGCCAACGATATAGTCTGGGCAGTAGATATTGAGGGGAGGTTTATCTACTTAAATAATAAAGTTAGCGAGTGGGGGTATAACAAGGATGAGCTTATTGGTAAGCCGCTGCTCAGTATATTGAATGCGAGACAGATAGAAAATAGTCCTGAGAAGGGGATAGAAATCGGAATGAATGGCTTGAATGAGGTAGAGGTTGTAGACAGGGATGGCAATATCAGAAAGACATCTCTCAGCACCTCCCCATTAAAGGATGATAATGGCAGTATCATAGGGACGATAGGTATTGTAAGGGATATGGCTGAAGATAAGAAACTTCAGGAAAGGATTGCAGATACAGAGAGGCTTGCCTCTCTCGGGCAGTTATCGCTTGGTATTGCCCACGAGATAAGAAACCCCCTGTCATCAATAAAGATGAATCTCCAGATATTAAACAGGCTAATCCCCTTTGTCGGGGATACTAAGGAACATTTTGACCTTGCATTAAAAGAGGTGTTTCATCTGGAGGGTATTCTTGAAGACCTTTTGAGCTATGCAAAACCCCTTAAATTGAAGCTGAAGCAGATGGATATAAATTTGCTCTTAGACGATACACTCCTCATGGTAAGGAGTGACATTAAAGACAAGGAGATAGTTATAAACAGGTACTATGACAATGAGCTGCCAAAGACTTTATTGGATGAGGATAAGATGAAACAGGCATTTTTGAATATATATCTTAATTCCATACAGGCAATGAGTAAAGGCGGAACGCTATGTATAAGGACATATAGGGAAAGGGAGCTTCAGTCTAATTCAACTGATATGGACGGTATAGAGAAGAGAGTGGTGGTAGAGGTGTCAGATACAGGATGCGGTATAGACAAAGAAAAACTCAAATTTATTTTTGACCCCTTCTTTACTACAAAGCCTTACGGGACGGGTCTTGGCCTCTCTATTGTAAAAAATATATTTGACTATCTGAATGCAGTAATTGAGGTAAACAGTCAGTCAGGCAAAGGGACAGATTTTATAATCAAGTTTCCAGTGACAAATATTTAAAGATAGATGTTCATGGAAATTATATAGCCACTAAGACACAAAGACACAAAGAAGAAAAAAATAACCTGAACTTAATTCAGGGCTTAGTGTCTTGGTGTCTTTGTGGCATGTTTTGTTTTTTAGAGTCTGCCCTTGAGGAGTTCATCCACAACTGACGGGTCGGCAAGTGTGCTTATATCGCCGAGGTCATGGACATCACCCCATGCTATTTTCCTTAAGATTCTCCTCATTATCTTGCCGCTTCGGGTTTTTGGCAGCCCTGCAGCAAATTGAAGTTTATCAGGTGTTGCAATAGGACCAATGGCAGACCTGACATGCCCTGTGAGTATCTTTTTTAGCTCCTCTGATGGCAGATGCCCCTCTTTTATAGTGACATAGGCATATATCCCCTCACCTTTTATATCATGGGGGAATCCTACTACTGCTGCCTCCGCAACAGCCTCATGGCTTACAAGTGCTGACTCAACCTCGGCAGTCCCCAGCCTGTGTCCCGATACATTTACCACATCGTCTATCCTTCCCATCAGCCAGTAGTCGCCATTTTCATCAATCCTTGCACCGTCGCCTGTAAGATACTTGCCGGGGAATTTTGAGAAGTAAATCTCCTTTATATGCTTATTTTCAGGGTCTCCGTATGTCCCCCTGATTATTCCGGGCCACGGTTTTTTAATGACAAGGTATCCCCCTTCATTGACTCCTACAGGCGAGCCGTCCTCTTTTAAAATTGCAGGCACAACCCCGGGAAATGGTTTGTTTGCTGAGCCCGGTTTTAAGGTCATTGCTCCGGGAAGGGGAGTTATTAAAATCCCGCCTGTCTCTGTCTGCCACCATGTATCAACAATGGGGAGTTTTCCCTTTCCAACATAGGTGTGGTACCACATCCATGCCTCCGGGTTTATAGGCTCTCCCACGGTGCCGAGAACTTTCAATGAAGATAGGTCATGCTTATTGACCCAGTCCTCACCCTCTCTCATCAGAGCCCTTATTGCAGTGGGTGCTGTGTAAAATATATTCACCTTGTGCTTATCAACAATATCCCAGAATCTTCCCGGGTCGGGATATATTGGAATACCTTCAAACATGAGGCTTGTCGCACCACTACTCAGGGGACCATAGACGATATAACTATGCCCTGTAACCCATCCTATATCCGCTGTGCAAAAATGGATATCCTCGTCATGATAATCAAATATCCATTTGAATGTAAGATTTGTGAAAAGTAAATATCCTCCTGTTGTGTGGAGGACACCCTTTGGCTTTCCTGTTGAGCCTGATGTATAAAGAATGAATAAAGGGTCTTCGGCATCCATCTGTTCAGGCTCACAGTAGTTTGATATATCAGTAGAATTAATCTCCTCATGCCACCAAGAATCCCTGCCGGGCTCAATATCCACAGCACCATCGGTTCTCTTTACCACTATAACCATTTCCACTGTGGGACATTCCTGAAGAGCTGCATCCACATTTGCCTTAAGGGGGACAAACCTTTCACCCCTGATTCCTCTATCGGCAGTAATTACAAGCTTTGACTTGCAGTCCTGAATCCTGTTCTTAAGCGATTGTGAACTGAATCCTCCGAAGACAACACTGTGAATCGCCCCGATTCTTGTACATGCAAGCATGGTAATGGGAAGCTCAGGTATCATGGGGAGATATATTGTTACCCTGTCACCTTTTTTGATACCATATCTTTTAAGGACATTTGCAAATCTGTTTACTTCATAAAAAAGCTGCTGATATGTATATGTCTTATAACTGCCGTCATCAGCCTCCCATATAATTGCTGCCTTGTTTCTTATCGGTGTATTTATAAACCTGTCAAGACAGTTGTAGGATACATTCAGTTTTCCGCCTATAAACCACTTTATATCAGGTTTCTCAAAATTCCATTCAAGAACCTTATCCCATTTTTCAAACCATGTAATATGTTCTTCCGCCATCTCAGACCAGAAGCCTTCAGGGTCATCTATAGACCTTTTGTATATCTCTTCATATTCTTCTATACTTTTTATATAGGCTCTTTTACTGAATTCCTTTGAAGGCGGGAATACCCTCTTTTCAGCCATTAATACATCAATCGCCTCTCTTGACATTATCTCGTTTCTCCTTTCTTCTGAAAGCTACCCTCTCCCCTCAGTGGAGAGAGCCTGTCCTGAACTCGTTTCAGGAATTGATGTGAGGGGTGATTAGATTTAGCTATTATTATTTAGGTAAAAATAAGTTTACCTATTTTGAGTCCTTTTGTAAAACTTATTTTAGATGTCAGAAATGTATTTCTGAAAGAGATTAATGCCGATTAGCCTTCAAAAGTTATACTGAAACACCATGTTTATCCTGTTATCAATTCCGTTTTTTAAGGTTTTATAATCGGTTTGCCAGTATATATAGTCTATCCCTATCTCTACCCCGCTTCATGGCTTGAACCTCTCGGCAATATAATATGCCTGATTCTTCGTCCTTCCATCAGCAGTTGTTCCACCGGAAGCAATAGTGCTGCTGCTCGGGAGGTCATTATCATCAGGGTCATCTACAGTGTAGCCAGCAGCTACAAAATTTGTAGGGAGACTGTAAAGCATCTCTACCCAGCCTCCGGAGCTTCCAATCTCCTTCTTTGTAATTGTATTTACACCTTGTCCTATCCCTCCTCTTAAATCAGAGAGGTTTTGACCTGACCATAACTCACCACGCACCGCCAATCTATCTGTAACAGGCATGGTAAGGTCTGCTCCAATAATATTGCCTGTATACTTACCCTTTGTATTAGCATCCTCCCAGAGATAGGCACCCCAGATACCAATTCCTGTCTTCTTATCTCCTGCCCATGGTGTTGCAAAGGCGTAAGCAACACGTCCCTGAAGATGAGGCACTGCTGAGTCTTCTCCATCTCTGATACCATTGGTATCCAGGTCTTTTCTATCCACTGCATTTGTAAGGGCTGCACCACCTGCAATGGATAGCTCCTTTGTTTCATATCCGATACGCAATTGGGGTCGTCTGTCACCAGTGTTCCCTGCATTCCACATAAGAGTATCGTTACTGACAGACGGCATAAGGGGTGAGATTATATCCCAGTTTTGACCACCCATAATAAAAAATTTATCCCAGCTCAGTTTGAGAAACATATGCCTGATACGTGGAAATGCCCTCGATTCAACGCTTGAATTTGGGTCACTTACACCAGGAACCCTGTTCTGGAAATCCATCTCAAATTTTCCGGAGACCATTCCATTAAAAAGATGAGGTATTTCGCTGCCTTTAAAATCTATGCCGAGTCGTGATAAACGGGGATGCATGGTATAAACAGCATCGTCCTGCTTACCTCCGGCTGATACATCCTCTGAAAGGACATAGAATGGTATCTGTGCATTATCCGTTTTTGAATCGTCATAAATAACATCAAGCCTTATAAAGCCATAAAACTTTAAGGAATTTCCCTTACTGATAATATCTTCAAACTCAATAGCAAAGAGATTCCCTTCCATTAAAATATTCACAAATATTACACTCAAAAAAAGCAAACCAAACTTATCCTTAAATATTCTCATCTTTAATCTCTCCATGTTTCTTTTACCTCCTAAGAAAGACAGTAAATTAACTTTCACAATTGACCGATGCTAAAATAAACGCTCCTGATATTATTTGCAGTCGGCAGATTATCTTTTGCAAAAACCACCCCCTTTTATGTGCATACCTCCGGCGTATAGACACAGCTTTAACGTTGCGGGAAAGCATCAGTCTTCCCATTTTCAGGATTTTGAGATTTATGGAAGGTTATCTATTGCTTCCGGAAGGTAATTTGATACTTTAACTCTTTCTGTGCTGATAGCCATTCAAGGGGTTTACCATCAACCTCTGCGTATGGATACATAAAGCCGTAGTTTATGACACCGCCCTTCTGGGGAGGATTCAGGTGATAACCTTTTTCTCCTCTCGTTAAGACAATTCTGTATTCATCTACAGCCCCGAAGTAATAATCGTGGTATTTACTGGCTTGTTTTAAGTCTATTTTTTCAACAAGCATTGCCTTTCTGACATCTGCGGGGTCAACAGGAACCCAACCGTAATTAGGGAGATAAAATTCAGCCCAGCAGTGGTGTCCGCCCGTTATATCCTCCTCAGGCTTTTTTCCGAGTCTCAAGCCCCAGACCTCTCTTGCCGGAATACCTCCTGCCCTTGCAACAGCCACAAATACACCGCTAATATCAGCGCATTTGCCACCCTTTTCTGATAGCATCCTCTCCACATCTCCTGTGCCACAGCCAGTAATATTTGGATCTCTGAAGGTATTTTCAATTACCCAGTCGTATACAGTCGTTGCCTTTTCAAGAACACTCTTCTTGTCTTTAGTAATACTTAGCGCTATATCTTTTATCTTTCCATCGGTTGGTATAAATTGAGAGCCTTTGGTATATTCTTTAATCTCAATCGGCATATCAGATTCATTGGATGGAAAATCCTTTTTAATCCTTTCTATTGCCCTTGCATTAAAGGTGATAGCAAGAAATCTTTCTTTTGCGGGGTTAGTCCACTCTGCATAAAGTGCGAGGTCGCCTGTCTGCTTCTGCCCATAAATACCACTATAGGTAAAGTTGCCATCTACCTTTATATCCTGAATATCCTGTTCATTATCGGATACAGGATAAGGAACCCAGAGTCTTACATTCTTACTATCATCAGGTGCTTGTACACTTATTTTGAAGGTAACTTCTCCACCTCTTTCCTTCGCCTCCACATTAGATAAAACAGGGGAACAGATTGAAACTACAAATGCAACAAACACCATTAAAGATATACGTTTTAACATATAAACCTCCTTTTTTTGTTTTAGAGCTTAATGCCCTTTTACAATGAAATTATTTAAAAATTGAAAAACCATTTGCGTATAGAAATAAAACAAATCTTTTTTAAAAAATATTCCCTTTAAAACTTAAAATAGTATGAAATATTTTTGATGAAGTTTTTTCAATATTAGATTCTTTCGGTTATCAGGTAAGATATTTTGGGTTTTAATAGACGGACGTATAAGTATTATCTGAAGTGGTAAAGAAATAAGAAGGATATTTATACAGAAAAATAATTACTGCAACTTTGCCTCAACTGTAATCCTGTCTTTATAAACTAAATCTTTATCTGTCTTTTCATAAGGGACACCATCTATTTCAACATAAGGCTCTGATGAAACGAGATTGAGCCGTTGCCCCTTCTGTGGCGGTGATAAGAGCACATTCCTTCCGTGGCCAATCTGAAGCCTGAAATTATCAAGAGAGCCAAAGTAGAACTCTTTAGTGCCTCTCCCTTTTTTTGCATGGGATATATCCAGTGGAATCCAGCCGTAGTTCGGGAGAAGAACCTCTACACTGCAGTGGAATCCGACCTTGCAGTAGTTTGGCGCCACCTCGCCGAATGGAAGGTCAAAGTTTGATACCTCTCGCGCAGGTATCCCTGCCGCTGAGGCAACTGCAGAGAATAGTGAGTGAAAGTCTATACAGTTTCCCTTCTTTACTGTACATGCCCTGCCGACATCCCCTGTTCCAAAACCCGGCACACTCTTATCGTATTCCATAGTATCATAGACATAGTCATATATTGCCTTTACCTTTTCATAATATGTTTTTTTATCTTTCATCAAATCCTGTGCAATCTTTTGGACATCTTTATTAACAGCCTTATACTGGTTCTCGCTCAGAAAGAGTTTATACTGTGTAATGTCCCCCTCCAATTCCCCGACCTTCTCAGGCTCAATCTTGTTTATTGCCTGGTATCTATCAGCAAGAAAATTCATAGTAACCCTTATCTCTTTTTCCTTTGGATTATTTATCTTTACATAAAGAAAGCTGTTTCCATATTCAGGCTCATAATGGACTGAGGCAGGGTAGGGGGAATCTACTTTTATATTATAGACCTCCTGATACCTGTCGGATTGCGGATATGGCAGCCAGATTTCTACTGTCTTTGCATCTTTGGGTATCTCCTTTACAATCGCTGTATATTTAATATCCAACTTTTTTATCTCCCCCCTTTCAGCAGAGGCAATACCATTTATCACAAGGAGGATCGTTACTGATAAAATTAGAAATACACGTTTTAACATAAAATCCTCCAATAAGTTAAAAACCACAGAGTTCACAGCGTGGCAAAGCCACAACCAAAAAAATAAAAGACTTGAACACGAATGACACGAATGGACGAATTACACAAAAAAAATCAAACAAGGATATACAGGATGGACAAGATAAAAGAAAATCCTGATTGTCCTGTGCATCACTGTTAAATAAATGTCTTTATTCGTGCCATTCGTATATTCGTGAAATTCGTGTTCCTGTATAAAAAAACATTGCTAAAAAAGCAAGGTTTTATAACCTTGTATTACAGATTTTCACAGATTTTTTAATTTGAATTTATACTGCTCTTGTGTAAATCTCGTGAAATCTTGTGGTTTCATCATTCTTTTCCTTCGTGAGCTTCGTGGTAAAAATCAGTTTTTGTTCTCATTCAAAGAGTATCCCTAATTCAATATTCTTCTGAATCTGGTTGATATAACCCTCCCCGTATTTCAGGAAGTGAATCATTTCATCCCCTCCGAGGTCGGATACCATTGAGTATCCGACATTTCCTTCCTTCCAGAAGAGGACATTGAATCCCTTATAAGTATCAATATATATCTCCTTCTCCCCCTCTTTTATTATTCTTCCCTCAGGGAGCTTCAAATTATTTACATCAAATATAAACAGGGATAATTTATGCCCTTTTCTCTCAAATGCAATGTATGCGACCCTTCTCTCTTTCAGATAATGAAGATTTACCTTTGGTGAGCTTATACCCTGCCATGACAGCCCCTGCACATCAAATATCCTCTCAAGCTCGGTCATGTTTGACGGCATCTGGTCATCAAATATATCTACAATTGTATTACTCAGATGGTTATTTACTGATTTCACAATTATAGAGGAGGCTGAGACATTTGCAGAGAAATAATAGAGCGGTGCAATAGCTAAAATCAAAACTGAGGCTATGGCAAGAGCGGTATAAACAGGCTTTAAATTAAAGGCAGAGAATATATCTACAAGACTTCTCTTTTTCTCAGATTCCTCAATGGATCTGATTATCCTGCTCTTTAAATAAAGAGGGGCTTTCTCTATCCTTACCTTTTTTGCAATAGGTTTTAATGCACTTACAATTTCAAATTCCTGCCTGCACCTCTTGCAGATTTCGAGATGAGTTTTGACCATATCAGCCTTTCTTCCCTTTAATTCACCGTCTATCAGGGCGCTGATATATGAATTTACAGATTTGCAGTCATTTCTAAAAAACATTTTTCTCCCTCTTTATAATTACAAAGATTTTTTTTGCCTGTATATGCTTCATAGATGCCACTATCCCCTGTCCTTCAGGACTAAGGGCAAAGTTTATAAAGTCCTTTACAGTCCCTGAAGGCTCGCCTTTAGTGATCACATTGTAGTCCTCATAAAAACCATATTTAGCAGGAAATGTCTTTTCATCAGGAAGATAGCCGTCTATTGTGAGAACCTTTATATTAAGGCTCTCATAACCATAAATCTGAAGCCCCATTGCATCTTCATTTCCCTCTACCATGATATTTGTATTTATTACAGGGTTACCTTTCTTCTCAGGTGTTAGCTTTTTAATATCAGAACCATAAGGAGTTACCTGTTTTGCTACGGTTGAAGTAACACACGGCTGAAGCATTACATTCTTTATTTCCATGTCCTTGCCGCCTATCTCCTTCCAGTTCTTAATCTTTCCTGACAGTATATCTTTAAGCTGAGACAGGCTTAAGTTATTTACAGGATTTGCCTTGTTGACAACCATGACAATAGGTGCCTTGGCTATGATTATATTAGTTGCTCCGGCAGGCAGATTTTTTGGATCAATATTCTGTGTGCTTACCCCTACATTTACCTCCCCGGCAACTGACTTGTTGATACCTGAACTGCAACTGGATGATGCGATACTTATAGCAATTCCTGTCTTTTTTGTAAATGCCTCTGAGAGCTTCTCAGCTAATGGCACTGTGCATGGGTCGCCTCCGATGGTGATTGTATCTGCTGCCGTCCCTGTGCTGATGAACATAAATATTGAAACTGCTGCCCCTAAAACATAACCTGTTATTCTTTTCATATAATCCCCTTTTAAATTTTTAGATATTTTATAAATATCCCATTTTCTTTGCATATTCAGAAAGGTTTTTGTAAAGCATCTTTCTTCCGCGGTGAAGCCTTGACATCACAGTTCCAACAGGACATTTTAAGATTTCTGATATTTCCTGATAAGAAAAACCCTCTATATCTGATAATAATATCACGCTTCTATATTCTTCGGGAAGTTCATCAAGTGCCGACTTGATTTCACTATCCAGCGTATCTTTTGATAAATCATTAGAGATATCATCTTTGGAGAGCAGATTATCTCTATCAGTCAATTTGTCAATAAACTGCTCAACAGTGTGAAAATCTACCTTCTCAGGCTCTTTTTTCTTCTTCCTGTAAATATTTATAAAGGTATTTCTCAATATACTGAAGAGCCATGCCTTTATGTATGTATCCTTTTTATATTTATCAAAGAATTTGTAAGCCCTTAAATATGTCTCCTGAACCAAATCCTCCGCATCACCTTCATTTCTTGTTAGTTTAATGGCGAAATTGTAAAGGGAATCAATATGCGGCAATGCCAGCTCTTCAAACTCCTTTTTCCTCACCTAATCCCTCATTATTATTAAACAAAAAATATATAAAAATTATTCCCATTAAAGTAATTTTATTATATGATAGCACAAAGAAATTTATTCGGAAAGGAGGTGAATGGTTTGGCTCACGCTTTTTCTTCAGGCAATTAGAGTTATTTTATAGATAAAATGCAGGTATAAGAGGAGGAATATTATGAAGGTATTTAATTTGAATTTGTTTCGGAAATGTATCATTGTTTTATTTTTGATTTGTTTTCCAGTTGGGACAATTTATTTAATCAACAGAGCTGAAGCTCAGGAGGCTGAAAAAGATTATACCAAATCCCGTAGTGGTAAAAAGGATGATATTAAAAGTAATTACTACGGTTATTGTTCTCCTTGCCACGGGGATACAGGGAAGGGGGATGGTCCCCTGGCAGAGACTTTAGAACAGGGAGTTGAGCCTCGTGACCATACAAGTGCGGAATATTTCTCTCAGAAGACGGATGAAGATATTTTTAATGTAATAAAATTTGGCGGTGCTAAGGCAGGTTTCAGTGAGGCAATGCCGCCGTTTGATGGCCAGCTTTCGGATGATGAGATGCATGGGCTCGTAAAATATATAAGAATTCTCTGTAAGTGTAAGTTTAAGAAATAGAATACTTATTCATATCTCAATGCATCTATCGGGTCAAGGAGGGATGCCTTATATGCCGGATAAAACCCGAAAAATATCCCGACTATTCCTGAAAAACTGAAGGCAAGGGATATTGATAACGGTGACACTATTGTAGGCCAACCCGCAATCATTGACAGCAGTTTGGAGCCGGAAATTCCGATGATAATCCCAAAGGCTCCACCTATTAGTGACAATGTAAGTGCCTCTATAATGAATTGCAGCCTGATATCCCATGTCTTGGCGCCGACCGCCATTCGTATGCCTATTTCCCTTGTCCTTTCTGTAACCGAAACGAGCATTATATTCATTATCCCGATTCCTCCAACAAGGAGAGAAACGGAAGCAATTGCTCCAAGCAGTAAGGTCATTACCTTTGCCGATTGCTCGGAAGCCTGCATCATCTGTGTAAGATTCCTCACAGTAAAGTCATCATCCTGTTTTTGTCCGATATGGTGTCTTTGCCTTAATAATTCTGTTATCTGTTTTTCAGCCGTATATAAATCTTCCATACCCTTTGCCTTTACCATGATGAGTCTTACCATACCAGGAAATGCAGTTCCAAAGAGCTTTTTCTGGGCTGTTGTAACAGGGATATATATGGTGTCATCCTGATCCTGTCCCATAGGGGACTGCCCTTTTTTCTCAAGCACGCCAATAACAGTGAAGGGGACATTTTTTATTCGCATTATCTGCCCCACCGGATTTATGCTTCCAAAAAGATTGTCAACAACCGTTTGCCCCAGCAGGCAGACCTTAGAGGCATTTCTGACATCCTCTTCCGTAAATGTCCTCCCTATTTCTAATTGCCAATCCCTGACATATAACATATTTGGAGTTGTGCCTACTATTCCTGTTGACCAATTCTGATTGCCGTAGATTATCTGGGCGATACCGCTGTGAATAGGGGCGACATACAATACTGAAGTGCACTCCTTCTGTATTGCCTCTGTATCACCCAGGGATAGTGTCGGCTGGGTCCCCATACCCATTCTAACCCCTCCTGCTGTTGTTGCTCCGGGCAGTATCATAAGCAGATTACTCCCCATACTGGAGATTTGCTCTTCTATCTTCTGGCTTGCCCCGCTGCCCACCGCAAGCATAGTTATAACGGCGCCGACACCGATAACAATTCCCAGCATAGTAAGTCCTGACCTCATCTTATTTACTCTTAATGCCCTGAAGGAGATTTTTATTGTAGAGGGGATATTAATCATAGTTTTTCAGGGAAATTATAAAATCTTTTGCCACGAATGAACACGAATTAGCACTAATTTTTTAAAAGTCTTTTCTTTTAATTCGTGAATATTTGTGTAAATTCGTGGCTAAAATTAATTTGTTGTTCTTGTTTCGTCACTTACCACATAGCCGTCAAGAAATTTTATTATTCGTCGGCTGTATGCGGCTATGTCATGCTCATGTGTTACAAGTATTATTGTAATATTTGATTCGATATTCAGCTTTGTAAAGAGTTCCATTATCTCGGCACTGGTCTTTGTGTCAAGGTTACCTGTCGGCTCATCCGCAAGGATTATAGGTGCATTGTTTACAAGTGCCCTTGCTATGGCGACCCTTTGCTGCTGCCCCCCTGAAAGTTGGTTTGGATGGTGATTTTCTCTGCCTGATAGCCCGACTTTCTTTAAGGCAGCTTCTGCCCTCTGACTCCTCTGATTTACTGGAAGACCATTGTAGAGCATAGGCAATTCAACATTTTCAATTGCGGATGTCCTCGGAAGCAGATTAAAACCCTGGAAAACAAAACCTATGTTTTTATTTCTTATTGCTGATAGGTCATCTTTTTTAAGCCCGGAGACATCGGCACCCTCAAGTAAGTATCTGCCGCTTGTAGGTTTATCAAGACATCCGAGGATGTTCATAAAAGTAGATTTGCCCGAACCCGAAGGTCCCATGATTGCTGCAAATTCCCCTTTTTCTATAATCAGTGAAACTGAGTTTAACGCATTAACGGCAATATCACCAATCTTATAGATTTTAGTAATTTCATGTGTCTCAATGATTGCCATATCAGAACATCCTTGGACCTGTCGGTCGAGGCTGCCCCCTGGCTTTTATAAGTGATTCAACAATCAATTCCTGCCCCTCTTTTATATCCCCGGAGATTAACTCTGTATAATTTCCATCACTTATACCTGTAGCCGCCTTTATCCGTTTCGGTTTTCTGTCTTCTATTATCCAGACACCGCTGCTTTTTTCTCTTGCTGTAACTTTATCCTGCATCTCGGGCGGTTTGAACCGTAACGCAGCATTGGGTATTTTAAGGACATCTTTTCTATTTAATACCCTTATTGAGACATTAGCTGTCATGCCGGGCTTAAGCCTGAGTTCTGAATTGTCCACCTTAACTACCACATCATAGGTAACTACATTCTGGATAGTTATAGGTGCATTCCTGATCTCTGACACACTGCCTTTAAAAATAGTGTCGGGATAGGCATCTACCGTAAACTCTACAGGCTGACCAACCCTGATATTACCTATATCTGCCTCGGAGATATTGCTGTCTATCTGCATCTTTGTCAGGTCCTGAGCAATATTAAAAAGTGTCGGAGTTTGGAAGCTTGCTGCTACAGTCTGTCCAACATCAACATTACGGGAAACTACTATGCCGTTGACAGGTGCAAGTATCCGTGTATGCTCAAAATCTAATCTGGCTGTATCAAGACTTGCCTCGTTCTGCTTTACCTGTGCCAGAGAGGCTTTATATTGGGCTTCTGCGGCATTTAACTGGGCAATGTTTGAATCGTGCAATGCCTCTATAGACTTCAGCTGGGCAACCTGTGAGTCGTAACTGTACTGGCTGCTATCCATATCCTTCTGGCTGGCAAGCCCTTCTTCCCGGAGTCTTTTAATCCTGTCAAGGTTTATCCTGACATCTGCTACCGCAACCCGTCCCTTGTCTATATCTGACTTTGAGGCATTAAGCCGTGCCTTGAGGTTTTCTATATTTGCCCTTGCATTCTCAACACTTGCCTTTGCAGACTCAAGGTTTGCCTCTGCCTGTCTCACTTTGGTTGTGAATTGTGCAGGGTCTATCTCTGCTATTACCTGACCCTTTTTAACAGGTGAGTTGAAGTCCACATAAATGTTTTTAATAGTCCCTGATACCTGTGTTCCCACTAAAACTGTGGTTACAGCATTTACAGTGCCTGTAGCAGTAACAGTCGCCTCAATATCTCCCCTTGTGACCTTCTCGGTTTTGAATTTTAGCTCGTTATTTTTGTTTCTGAATGACACAAATGCAATTGTGCCAAGGATTAATAGAATTAAGATGCCAATCAGTATTTTCTTCATTTCACTAAATCCTTTCAAATTAAGAGGCTGTAAAAAAAGCCTTATTGCGTCACACTGAATTTATTCCGAATCTAAAATATCCTCCGTGTGAAGAGGCATAAACCATTTCTGTGCAACAAAAGTTGGAATTACTGCACTTGCAATAAGCACACCTGCCAAAACAGAATACTGCACCTGATTTATAAAACCTGAATGTAAGCCGAATACACTTGCAATCAGCCCGAATGTTAAGCCTGTGCTCATTAAAAGTGTTGTATAAATATTTCCATCGGGAATATATCTTTTTGCAAAGAAGTAAACACCAATAAATTTCATCAATTGTTTTATGACAAAAAAGGCAATGAAAAGTCCAAATGCAGATAGAATTAATGGGAATGAGACCTTTAAGCCCCCGACAATGAAAAAGAGGGGGGTGATAATTGCAAAGGAGACAGTTCTTAACCTGTTTTTTACGACCTTAGTTTCAGATGTTTCAGTAAAATGTTTTGACATTAAGAGGCCCAAAACAAATGCAGGCAGTATTGCATGACCTTCTCCCAGATTTGCAAAATATATGAAGATTAGCAACAGGAGAAAAATATATTTTATCTCAGGCTCAATTACCTTATTTTTCAGTTTAGGATTATCAAAGACCTGATGGGAAAATCGGGTTGCCAGTATTATTACTAATATGGAGACTATAATGAAGACGACTGTAAATAGAGTCGGTTTTATGAATATGACACTCAAAGTAAGTGCGACCCACATATTTGTTATAAAGGTGGCTGCCATAATCAATTTGCCAATCCCTGTTTTTGAAATATTGGTTTCTACTAAGACAGAATAAACGACAGCAATAGAGGTTTCTGACAGGGCGGTTCCGGCAATCAATGATGCAGAAAGACTCCAGCCTATGACATAGTATGTATAGAGAAATGCCCCGATAAAAGGTGTTAAAAAGGAAAATGCACCAATAAGAAAACTCTCTTTAAATTTTTCCTTCATTAATCGGGTATCAATCTCAGCGCCTGCCAAAAAGGTTAAAATAATTCCGCCGAAGTTTGCCAGATATATCATCCACTCTTCAGCCTTGAGTCCAAGATTTCCAGAGACAGCCCCTAAGAGAATCTCAATTATTGCTACTGATATGCCAATTCTTAATGAAATAAGACTTGAGAAAAAGACTAATAAGCCAACAATTAGTGGTGTAAAATCCGCCTTCAAGATAACCTCCCTTTTTTTAATTTGTAGGAGTTATCAGCCATAAAGGCGGTTAAAGGTGAACTCCATCACCTCCCTTTTAAGGAAGGGGGGTTTTTTAGAGTATTGCTGCTAACTTTTTAGATAAATCCTCTTTTGTCAGCATACCTATGAAACTGTCTTTTATGAGTCCATCTCTATCTATGAAGAAACTCATGGGTATTCCAAATACCCTATAGGCATCGCTGATAGTCCCTTCAATATCTAATAAAATCGGATATGTCATCTTATAGTCCTTTGAAAATTTTGATACCTTTGATACATTCTCCTTTATATTAACCCCGAGGATTACAAGCCCTTTATCCTTATTTTCATCATAACTTTTTTGTAAATCTGGTATCTCCTCTCTGCAGGGATAGCACCATGTTGCCCAGAAATTAATAATAACTGCCTTTCCCTTAAGGCTGCTTAATTTTACATCATTGCCGCTTAAGTCCTTCAATGTAAAATCCTGTGCAGGTTTTGGTTCAGAGACCTTGGCAGTCTTTTCTTCCTTTGAGTTGTCTGTTGACTCCGGACTACTACAGCTTATGGCTATGAGAAATAATAAGATTAAAATATAATATAATTTGAAATTTGAAATTTGAACTTTGAACTTTTTATTCATATTCCCTCCGGATATACAATCGGCAAATTCCACCTGAATATCCTATCATCTTTTGTAGCCATATTTCTTATTATCAGTTCAAAATATTCTGCCTTATCATCAAGTATTTCTTTTTTAAATTTTACTATCCCCTCCCTGTGATGTTTATCCCATGTCTCAAACCTCAGTTCCCATCCTTTATTTGCAGGGTATTCTTTATTATTTATCCTCAAGTAAGATAATTCATCAAGAGGATAATTCTCAAGTCTGCCGTCATGGACGTTCAGGCTTATTATAAATACTATGTTATTTTCAACATCATATTTTTTTATCAGGGCAGGTGCACCTATAGATTTAAGGTATTCGGATGTAGCGTATGTAATATCAGCGTATACATCTCCATATCCCATATCATTCCTCCATAAGAGCCGTTGAATCTGTTTTACTATTTTATAAGGCAGATTAGATTGTGGAACTGGATAGGTTTCTTTTAAATAATTTGTGATAACATCAGCCTCTTTACTGGTCATCTCAACCCCTCTTTCAGTCCTCATCTTATCTACTACCTGTAACCATCCTGCAGGGGGGAGAAGGACCATTTTTATAACCTCATCACCGTGACATTTACGGTAACATTTTTGCTGATACAAGACCCTCGCCTCTTTTTCACTTAGATTTTTTATCAAAGAGTGCCTGAACATAAATAGTTTTGCTAAGCCATAGACATAATCAATATCATCTTTAATGCCGGAACCTTCGGAGGTAGCAAAGAAGATTGCTGGTATGGAAAGGGAGGTGACTATAAGAAAAGTAATAGAAATTTTTTTAAAGAATTTCATTAATTAAATCTGTGAAAATCTGTGTTAATCTGTGGTTAAATTATGTTTTTATTCTTTGTAATCCATTACACATCTGAATCCGTAATCATTGGACTCCATATCAGGGCTTTCACCAAGCCTTACAGCGCTTCTTACACTGACGGCTGGGCTCATCCATGAGCCCCCTTTAATAACCCTAAGCTCTTTTTCTTTATTATACCATGTGTCTGTCCATTCCCACACATTTCCTGCCATATCATATAAGCCGTAAGGGCTCTTACCCTCTTTATATTTATCTACCTCTGTTGTGCCTCCAAGTGCTGTAGAACCTGATGTCTCCTGTGTAAACTGCCCTACCCTGGCACTACCGCCGAATCCTGATTCATAGGAGTTGCACATTGATTTATTAAATTCATTGCCCCACGGATATATCCTTCCATCTGTCCCCCTCGCAGCCTTTTCCCACTCTTCCTCGGTTGGAAGTCTCTTTCCAGCCCATTTACAGTATTCATTTGCCTTATTCCATTTTATATTGACTATGGGGTGTTTTGCCCTGTCTGATGGGAAACTGTGGTTTGGGTCAAATTTTTTATACTCTACATTTGTTACCTCATGGACATCTATATAAAATTGTGGAAGGTTAATTTTCTTCTTAGGTTCTTCGTCTGAATACCACTTTGCCTTACCGCCTGAGTTTTTGATTACATTTTCTATTTCTGTCCTATCACTCCCCATTATAAACTCTCCGGCAGGTATCAGAACCATATCTTCCGGGATTGAGGGAGATTCTGCCGATATTGCAAATTGCAAATTGCAAATTGCAAAAGTCAAAAAGAAAAGCAAAATCCCGAACACGAATAACACGAATGGACGAATTACACGAATAATTAATAGGAAAAAATAATTTGGCTTTTTATTTGTGGCATTCGTATATTTGTGTAATTCGTGTTCTAAATATTTATCTGTGTAAATCATGATAAATCCTGTAAACCTGCGTTCTAATAACTTTTTCTCTTTTTTAAAAAATCAGTTATACCATTTAGAATTAGATATAATACACCTGACCATACAAAGACAAGGGCAATAAAGAGTGCAATATCACTTAGAGGATAGCCGCCCCTTGTAATCTGATACCATTTTCCGTGTATTCTCTGTAGCGGGGTAAGCATTGACTCTTTTCCAAACCGTTTGAAAAAATATCCCTCAATATCATCCTTGCCTGCACCTGCCATCAGCCTTTTTCCTATCATATCCTTCCATTCCATTCCGCAGCTCATGTGACAGTCTTCAAGAACCATCGGGCATTCACACGGGCAGGCGATGTTATGGGATATGCCCATTACGGTATCCGCAGCAGCAGAAGACCAGAAGACATATTTTATAACAGAGAAGATAATTATAATTGATAAAGATAGAAGGAATGTTTTAATTTTCATATTCAAAGGAAATATAAAAGCTTTAAGAACACGAATTTCACGAATATGCGAATATCACGAATGAGAAACAAAGTAAAACTAAATTATTTTCTATTTGAATTATTTGTGTAATTCGTCCATTCGTGTCATTCGTGTTCAGGCATTTGTTCTTTTTGTTTTTACTCTGCGTATAACCACAAATGCAATTAATATCACAATGCCTATAACGAGCAGCCATATCCCTTTTCTCTTTTCAATCAAGTCCTGTTTTGACATAGCAGAGAATTTTATATCTACGGAAGGCATAGTATCATCTTTAGCATATTTAATCTTAAATTTTACATCCTGCCCCCCTTTTATATCTTTAAAGGTGTAGTTATAATAATTTAAGTCCTTCTTATTGACCTTGGTCATTGGCTCTGGTGAAAGCCCGAAGTCTCTTGACCGCAGGGGTTCCTGAATGCTTACCTCAAGTGTATCTATCGGGTATATTAGTTTTATAGTATATTCAAAGTCCCTAATAAATCTGCCCGATTTTATATTAAACGGGGAGTATTTAAAATCTATGAAGAAATCAGCGTAGGGAAGCTTTACAGATGTCTCATTGTATCCGCCTTTATCAACAATATTATATAGCTGGCAAAAGTGCTGTCCCCCCGGAGAAAGGCTGCATACATCTGTTAATTTTGTTACACCCCTTGGCAGTGTAAATGTCACTTGATTTGGAAATGCATCTTTATCGGCAAATTTTCCTTCATATACCACAAGGACATCGGGCGATTCATATTCAGGCATTATGGATACCCTCATACGTCCAATGTGAAGGTCAGAGGCATAGGCAGAAGAAGCAATGAGCAATGAGCAATGAGCAATGAGCAGTAAAAAATATAAAAAAACACTGACCACTATCTTCTGTCTTCTGTCTTCTGTCTTCTGTCTTCCGTATTTAGTGTTCATGTAATAACCACCCTACAAGATAACTTTTATATATGGTCATCCAGTTTGCCAATATCAGGATTGACATGGTGATGAGGAGCCCGCCACTGATACGCTGGATGACAATTCTGATATTCTTCAAGTTATCAATGGATAGTGTTTTTGAGATTGTAAGTCCTACAATGCTAAATGCAGTGGAGATGCCAAGAGAATAAAAACTGAGCATCAAAGTTCCCCCTGATACTGTTTCAGATGATTTGGTAAGTTGATAAATAGATGTCAGTGTCGGTGTTACACAGGGTTGATACGCCATTGCAAAGGAAAATCCAATTAAAAGCCCGCCAAATCTTCTATACAATTTCCCTTTATCTTCAGCTATGCGAAATAGTCCGATAAAGTAAAGACCCATTAACAAGAGGAATACACCGCCGAATTGATTTAAGATAGTTAAATATCCAAAAATTACATTACTGATAGATGTAGCAGAGGCACCCAAAATTATATAACCTGTCATGAACCCTGCGAGACACAATATGCCCCCTGTAATTATATCTGGTAAGGCATCTGTCCATTTTCCATTCCCTGGTGAGCCTGTCGAATCCATCTCCATCATTGTTAGTCCTGTGACATAGGCTATAAAAAATGGTGTCACCTGAAAGAGACAGAAAAACCAGATGGAGAAGAAGTTATGCAGACCTCCTATGTATGCCTCAAAATAGCTCATGGTTCATAGTTCATAGTTCATAATTCATGGCTATCAGCTATCAGCCATGAGCTATGAGCTTTTGAATCCTTTCTGAGATTTCTTCATATTTTTTTAATTTACCAACAAAGATAGAATCTATCTTCCCTTCTTTATTGATAAAAATCGTAGTCGGAGTCGTTGTTACTCCATAGCTCCTTGCAATCTCCTGTTTCAAGTCAAATCCCGCCGGGAATTTGAGTTTATGCTTTTCTAAAAATTTAGAGAGGTCTATTTCATTATCCTGAATACCTATACCTATTAAGCTAACTCCGCTAAATTCTTCAGATGCCTGTTTCAGAAATTGTGCAGATGCATTGGAGCATGGGCACCAGTTTGCATAGAAAAACATTACCATCGGCTTCCCATCCGCACCTGAACCCTCATGATGGTGGGCATGGTGAGGGGAAAAATTAAATGTTGTCCCGTCTACCAATTTTAGAGAAAAATTTGGGGCTTTATCTCCTACCTTGAGGGGTGTTATCGGGGGTGTATAATTTAATATACCCCTTAAAACAAGGGCAACAGCAACAAGGATGATGATTTTGTTAATCTGAAATGATTCACTTATTGTTGCCCCTCTTTCAATGGAGGTGTCCACTTTCTCCTCCAAGTCCTTCAGGCTGGTATGTTCCTTTAACTTTAGTTCCGCTCTTTCTAAGGGCATATTCTATCTTCCTTTTTTCTATTGGTGTATTATAAAGGTCAATCAAGACCCTGTTATTACCAATCAGTTTTAACAGGTCATCTTTTCTGAAATCCCCCTCCCAGTTTCCAACCAATGCATTCCATGTCTGAGCTATAGCAGATGCCTGATAATCTGTAATATCTGAAAAATTCTTGTGAGGCTCCCTTGCCCTGTATTCTTCAAGGAACTTTCTCATATGAGGGACTACTGTGATAAAGGGCGGGCCGCATCTGTGGCAATATTTTAAGATTCTTTCTGTGTCATGGCACTGCGTGCATTTCTCTGTAGCCAATGCCTTTGCATCATCAGGGGAGTATTCTATATACCCCCTCGCCTTTATCTCATCGGTTATCTTTTTGCCGATACTATTGGGAACAGCTATCACCAGTGTAAACCCTGCAACGATTACAACAAATATACTTATAAAAATTATAGTTTTCTTTTTCATGTTATACCCCCCCCTTTAAGCCTGACTTATTGTTTACTATAATAAGTATTATAACAGAATGATACTAAAATTTAACAGATTATTTAGCTGCTGCCCCTCCCCATTTAAGGAGAGGCAGCAACCTGTTGAGGGAAGGAGGGAAAAAGACTAATTAGTTCATCTAAATATTAAAACAAATGATTATTTGTTTTTATTCCCGAAAATGTTATTTTTTTAGTATATTAAAGATTAGCATAGATTTGGTATGTAGTTTGCTCTATATATTTAGGAGAAAAAATAGATGGATGAGGATATGAATAAAATTATTATAATAGATGATGATGAGTCTATCTGTAAGACATTGGAACTCCATCTAAAGAGAAACGGATACGATGTAAGTTTTGCACATACAGGTAGTGAGGGGGTAAAGATGGTAAGCGAGAAGGAACCCCAGATTGTCATACTTGATATAAGGCTTCCTGATACAGACGGGATTGAGGTTTTAAGGCAGCTTAAATCTATAGACATGAATAAATATATAATTATGATTACAGCATTTCAGGATATGGAGACTACAATAAAGGCTATGCAGGAAGGGGCTTTTGAGTATATCCATAAGCCTATAAGCATAGATGAATTGGACAGGGCGGTAGATAATGCAGTTAGGAGCCTTAAGATACTTACAGGAGAAAGGGAAGAGACCATAAAGATACCGAAGATGAATGTTGGCGAGGGGAAGATAATAGGAAAGAGCAAGATTATGAAAGAGATATTCAAGACAATCGGTGTCGTCTCTCAGAGCAGGACGACTGTATTGATTGAGGGGGAGAGCGGGACAGGAAAGGAGTTAATAGCGAAGGCTATACATTTTAACAGTCCTTATAAGGGGTATCCGTTTATATCCATCAATTGTTCTGCCCTTGTAGAGACACTCCTTGAGAGCGAGCTTTTTGGTCATGAAAAGGGGGCTTTTACAGGGGCATTGTACCGCAAAGATGGAAAATTTACACTTGCCAATAACGGCACACTTTTTATGGATGAGATTGGAGAGATGAGTTTAAATCTTCAGACAAAACTTCTAAGAGTCCTGCAGGAGAGGGAGTTTGAGAGGGTGGGGGGGAAGGAGAGGCTCAAGACAAATGTGAGGGTTATAACAGCCACGAATAAAAAACTTGATAATCTGGTGAAACAGGGAAAGTTCAGGGAAGACCTTTATTACAGGCTGAAGGTGGTAACTATTGATGTCCCCCCGTTGAGAGAGAGAAAGGAAGATATACCGCTGCTTGTGGAATATATGATTAACAAAGTGAATAATGACCTTAGTAGAAATGTGAGGAAAATATCAAATAAGGCACTTGAACTTTTAGTGAATAATCCGTGGATTGGAAATGTCAGGGAGCTTGAAAATGTAATTACAAGGGCTATTCTTCTTTCAAGAGAGGATAGGCTCGGTGAAGAGCATTTTACCCTGTTTTTAAAGGGTGATGCAGTCAAACTGTCAGAACAAAAATTAGTTTTAGAGGCTAATGGAAGACGTGGATATGAAATAAGGGTTGATTCGTTGAATGATATTGAGAAGATACATATAGCGAAGGTGCTGAATTTTACAAACTGGCATAAGGGAAAGGCTTGTGAAATTCTTGGAATAACAAGGCCAAGATTGGAGAGGAAGATAAGAAAATACGATATTAAATCAGCGGAAAAAATATCAGAAAACATATTAGAAAAAATAACTTGACTTTTATTTTGAGTCTGTATAGTATTACCACTCATTGGCAGGGTTAGAAAATTTTGGTAATAACCAAATTTTTAAAGGTTAAGTAGATTTAAAGTGGCATCAAAATATTAAACATTTCGTTTAAATGAAATATAGCATATAAATAAAATGTTCAAATAAAAAGATACCCTGTTGCTCTGAAATAAGTATATGGTTGATTTTTCAAATAGAAAAATGGCTTTATAATAGTAAGTGTTGTGGTATAGGGATTGCAGTTATTCTTTTTGTTAAATTATACAATAATAAGGTTGTCATACTAAAAATTCAAATTAGAAAGGAGGTGAATGTTGGTTAGTTAGTTGTTAAATGAGGATGTTTTAGTTAATTAGGTTGGGGGAAATTATTTGAGAGGAGGATAAAAAATATGGGTAAAGGGAAATGGATAGTGTTGTTAATAGCAATTTTTACAATCAGCGTCTCTGTGGAAACTTCTATCTCTACAAAGGCATTTGCAGCAAAGATATCTAAGGAAGAGTTGGAAAAGGCTAAGAAAGAGGGAGATACGGCAGACCTGGAGAAGGCAAGAGAGGGCTATGGTAGAGAGGCTGCTGAAGGTAATGTGGAGTCTCAGGAGTATAAAACTGGTGTAAAGGGTTCTGGTAAGTCTGCTTATGGTGTTGTTGGTTTTGATTATCTTACTGGTATTGGAAAGCAGGGGTCAACTGTTGAAGGAACAGAACAGGCAAAGAATAATCCATTGGTAAAACAGATTAATGAAAGATGGGCAACTAAATGGAAGGCAAAGGGTGCAGGGGATAGTAAGTCCGGCTGGGCAAAAGAGACAGGTGTTACAGAGGCATGGAATAGGAAGTTTGAGGGAGCATCAAAATTGGGTGGTGATTATAACGCATGGGTAAATCAGTGGAATTCACCAACAAGACCAGAGACTGCAACAGGAGAGACACTTGTAATAGGTGCTGACCCTTCACAGGGTGCGCATTGGTTCAGCTTCTATTGTGTGCATTGTCATGGCTGGAATGGGAAGGGTGATGGGCCTACAGCAGCAGTATTAGACCCAAGGCCAAGAAATCAGACAAATGGAAAATACATGGACCATATCAGCAACCTTGAGCTTTTTGCAGTTATAAAAGGCGGAGGCCCTGCAAGGAATCTTTCAGAGGCAATGCCTGCATGGGGAAATGTTATACAGGATCAGGATATCTGGAATGTAGTTGCGTTCCTACGTGCCATTGCAAAACCTGGATTTGATGCAAAATCTGAAGAAGGTAAGGTTACTGCAGCTAATGCCAAAGACAGTGCAGAATTTAAAGACCTGAATGAACAGCTTGAGCTTGAAGGTTTTATGGGTGGAAGAGGCTCTGGAATGACTGGCGGATTTGATTCTCCTGGTGGGGGCAGGGCAGCGAGTAAGCTCGTAGGTGTAAAGACAAAGAGCAGTGCAAAGGATGCCTCAGCGGCAACCGGAGACGATGAGTTAGAGCATAGAACATCAGTGAAGTAATAAGTTTGGATTAAATAAAGTAACGACCACCTGAATGCATAAAAAAGTTCAGGTGGTCGTTCTTTTTTTGTTTGTATCTATTGACATAAATTAAGAATATATATTATAGTGAATTAAATACCCAATTTATGGGTATTTTTTATTTTAGGAAATTATAAAAATTTGCCACAGAGTTCACAGAGAACACAGAGGAAAACAATAAGGGGAAATGGGAATGAGGGAAAAATAACTAATTTTACAGGGATGCACAGGATGTTCAGGAGTTATATTTATCCTGTTTATCTTGTATATCCCTGTTTGAATTCTTCTCCTTTTCTCCTTAATCTTTTTTATTTTTGTCTTTCTCTGTGACCTCTGTGTCCTCTGTGGCTTATCAGGTCTTTGTTCTTATATGATAGAAGTAGAAAATCTTACAAAAAAATATGGCAATGCGAGGGGAATTAATGATGTCACCTTTACTGTAGAGAAAGGTGAAATCCTCGGATTCCTTGGTCCTAATGGCGCCGGTAAGACAACCACCATGAGGATTATTACCTGCTTTATGCCTGCCACAAGCGGAAAGGCAAGGGTTGCGGGTTTTGATGTCTTTGAGGATTCCCTTGAGGTCAGAAAAAGAATCGGTTATCTTCCTGAGAGTGTCCCCCTTTACACCGACATGCAGGTGCCTGTTTATCTTGAGTTTGTGGGAGGACTTAAGGGTGTTGACAGGAGGGAAATAAAAAGCAGGGTAGGACAGGTAATGGATGACTGCGGATTAAATGGAGTGGCAAAGAAATTTATTGGCGAGCTTTCCAAGGGTTACAGACAGAGGGTTGGATTGGCACAGGCACTTATAAATGATCCGGAGGTTCTGATTCTTGATGAGCCGACTATTGGATTGGACCCAAAGCAGATTATAGAAATCAGGAGTCTTATAAAGGGACTTGGCGGCAGAAGAACTGTCATATTAAGCACACATATACTGCCTGAAGTTAGTATGACCTGTCAGAGGGTCATAATAATAAATGAAGGAAGGTTGGTAGCAGTAGATACACCACAAAATCTTACTGCCCAGCTTCAGAGGTCACAGCAGTTTATAGTTAGGATTGGCGGTCCGGAAAAAGAGGTCTTATCGGAGGTAGGAAAAATAAATACTGTATCAAAGGTTGCAGTTAAAGAGAGCGGGGCAGACGGGATTAATTCCTATATGGTGGAATTTAAGAAGGATTCGGATGGCGGTAAAGATATACCGCCTGTTATTGTCAGAAAAAATTGGGCATTATATGAGATGCGTCCTATAGGGATGAGTCTTGAGGATATATTTATTAAACTTGTAACAGAGGAAAAAATACATTAGAATTTTAGCCACGAATTTGCACGAATAAACACGAAGTATAATAATATTCTTATAAAATTTGTGTAAATTCGTGTCCATTCGTGGCTAGTTAATTATCTTAAAAGATGAAAAATTTTTTTCTTATATTTCAAAAAGAACTCAGGTCTTATTTTAATTCACCAATCGCCTTTGTCGTTATCACCATATTTCTTATAATCTCAGGGTATTTTTTCTACAACATATTTGCCACCTTCAGCACTATAAGTTTTCAGGCGATGACTAACGCCATATTAGCCCGCCAGTATGGCCAGTTGAATATAACGGAAATGGTTGTCAGGCCCTTTTTTGCAAATATAAGCCTCTTCATGCTCATAATGCTGCCAATGCTTACAATGAGGATATTTTCCGAAGAGAAGAAGAGCGGAACGATAGAACTCCTGCTGACATACCCTGTAAAAGACTCTGAGGTTATACTCGGTAAATTTGCCGGCTGCATGGGGATATTTACTATAATGATTCTCCTCACCCTGCCATGTATATTTCTCATAGAATTGTTTGGCGAGCCTGAGCTGGGTGTTGTTGTAAGCGGATATGTGGGACTATTCTGTATGGGGGCAGCCTTTATTTCCCTGGGAATATTTGCATCCTCCGTCACAGAGAATCAGATTGTTGCTGCTGTTGTATCATTTGGTTTCCTGCTTATATTTTTCATGATGGGCTATTCAGCGGGTTTTGCCAGCGAATCTATAGGAGATGTTTTGAAATATCTGTCTTTCATGCCTCATATGTATAATAGTTTTGCAAAAGGAGTTCTTGACACAGAAGACATCATGTATTATATGCTATTCACCCTCTTTTGTATTTTCTTAAACATGCGTTCATTAGAATCAAAAAGGTGGAGAGGATAAAAAGTGTCAGAGTATCAGAGTGTCAGAGTATCAAAGTCTATGACACTATGACACTATGACACTATGACACTATGAAAACTATTACTTATATACTCGGTATTTTAGGTTTTGTACTGGTTTTTGCCGGTGGTATCATATATGCCATTCAGTCAATCCTTAGCATTACTGCTGCTATTTTTCTATGGGTGGGGCTTCTGCTCATCCTATTTTTCCTCTATGTAAACTTTTCTGATATAAGAGACTTGCTGTTAAAGAAGTCAACACGCTACGGGGCAAATATGGCTGTTGTTATAGTAATATTTTTGGCTGTGGTTGTCCTCCTTGGCTTTATGTCAGTTAATCACAAGAGAAGGGTTGACCTTACAAAGACCGGCCGTTATACCCTGTCAGAACAGACAATAAAGATTTTAAAATCCCTTAAAAAAGATGTGAAGGTAGTGGCATTTTATAGAACTGAGGAAGAGACCTATCATGCCATGCTCAGGCAGAATGCAGAGGACCTGCTTCAGGAGTATTCATATCATACACCTAAATTTACATATAAATTTATAGACCCTGACAGGAGTCCTGGCCTCGCAACTAAATATGGTGTATCTGAATATCGTATAATGCTTCTTATGTCAGGCGGTAAACAGGAGAAGATAGGATTTGAGAGTGAGGAGAAGGTTACAAATGCCCTTATCAAGGTAACAAGGGATGAGGTAAAGACAATATATTTCGTAAAAGGTCATGGGGAAAATGATGTCTCAAGTATTCAGAAGCTTGGCTATAAGGCGGCAAAGGATGCTATAGAAAAGGAGAATTATCTCGTAAAGGAACTGCTCCTTATGAATGAGGAGAGGGTGCCGGCGGATGCGTCAGTTGTCATAGTATCGGGACCGAAGAGAGATTTTTTACAGGATGAGTTGGACAAACTAAAAAAATATGTAGAAAATGGCGGGAGCCTCTTTGCCATGGTTGACCCCGGGCATCCGCTTACAATAAAAAACTTCCTTGAAGGATATGGATTTAAGGTGGGCGACGATGTAATCTTTGATACTCAGAGCCGCGTGTATGGTGCTAATGAATTAACCCCTGTTGTATATCAATATGACAAAGACCATCCATTGACATCAGAATTTAATCTTGCAACATATTTTTATCTCGCAAATACTGTGGATATTGAGAAGGATAAGAAAAAAGGGCAATATCAGCTTGCCATGACAGGTCCGAACAGCTGGGCTGAAAAGGACCTGAAAAAGTGGAGTGAGACCGGTGAGGCATCCTTTGATGAAGGTAAGGAGAAGAGGGGTCCTCTATCCATTGCTGCTGTAAAGACCATCCCTGTTAAGGGTGCTACAGAGCCTGGAGTTGAGAAGAGCGGTCTGCTTAAGGAGGGAAGATTTAAATTCGGCAAAATCATCGCTTTTGGTGATTCTGATTTTGCAAACAATACAAATATTAACCTTGCCGGAAATGGAGAGCTTTTTTTAAACACTATTGGATGGCTTGCCGAAGAGGCTGACCTTATTTCCATAAGAAAAAGGGATGCCAAAAACACACCTGTAACCCTCACAGTTGCACAGGGAAGGGCAATTTTCTGGATACCTGTAATTGTGATACCTTCTTTAGTGCTTATCTCAGGCATTGGTATATACAGCAGAAGAAGATGGATGAGATAATAAAAATTTCAAATTTCAAATCTCAAATTTCAAATTAAAGGTAATGAAGTATTTCAAAAAGACATTTCTCTGGATAATAATATTGGCTGGACTGGCGGGATATTTCTATCTTGATGTAGAGACGACAAAGAAAAAGGAGATAGAAAAAGAAGAGGCAACGAGGCTCCTTCCATTTAAACCTTTAGATGTTTTGGAATTGGAATTGAAGAAGGGGGATGGGGTTATAGTCGTCCAGAGGTGGGAGGACGGCTGGCGAATAGAAAAGCCTATTAAGGCGAAGGCTGACAGCAAGGCGGTTGAAAAGGCATTAGGCTATATAACCCAGTCAAAGAATGATGCAGAATATGTGATGGATGAAAATCCGACACAGGAAAGGCTTGCTGAATTTGGCCTTATAAAACCTCAACTGGAGGTTACTTTAAGGGTTGGCAAGGAGTTGACTCCCTATACGCTTATATTTGGCGAGAGGGCGCCTACAAAAGGGGTTGCCTTTGCAATATTGAAAGGAAGCCCGAAGGTCTATAGGGTATTGGCGGATGCAAGGGCAGAGGCAGACCAGAGCCTGTATTACTTCAGGGACAAGACAATATTTAAGACTGAGCCTAATATGGTTGACAAGGTGGAGATATTAAAAGATAATAAAAAAATTAAATGTGAACTCCCCATGGAAGGCAAATGGAATATCATATCGCCGATAAAGGGAAGGGCGGATATGATTAAAATCATAGAAATAGTTTCAAAATTCAAGGATAGTGAGATAAAAGAGTTCATAGATGAAGAACCAAAAGATTTAAAGGCATACGGTTTGTATCCTGTTAAAACAAAGCTGTCAATCTGGCTAAGCGGAGATGAATCGCCCACAGAGACGGTATTTATAGGTGATAGGGATAAAAAGAAGAGGGGTTATTTTGCTAAGCTGGAGAAGAAGGACAATGTATTTCTCATAGAAGAGAATATGGTTGACCTTCTGCCGGTGGATGCAGAAGAATTAAGGGAAAGAAGCATACTGTTCTTTGAGGAAGAGAAGGTAAATAAAATAGAGGTCAAATATCCCGACAGAGAAATTGTTGTAGCAAAGACCCCGGAATTTGAATGGAAGACATTGAAGCCAAGGGAATCGGAATTTGATTTTAATATTGTTAAGGAGTTTTTGAAGAATATAAGGGAATTTAAAATAAAGGAGTTTGTATCAGAGGGGCATGAGGGATTAAAGACATACGGGCTTGATAAACCTGCTATAAAACTTTTGATATGGGAAGAGGGGAATAAAATACCGCATGAATTAAATATAGGGAGTATAAGCGGTAAAGGAGATGGGATATATGTATGGACAGGTGAGCAGGATAGCGTTGTTCTTATAGATGAGAAGATAAAGGGGGTGATAAACGAAAATTTTAAATCTCAAATCTCGGGGCACCCACGATAGTGGGTCGTCAAATTTAAAGAGGGGAGCTAAAATGGAAAATAAAAAATTTTTTAGGATATTGGCAGTACTTTTTTTGGCATTAGTATTTTCAGGAATAAACAGCATATCAACTGCAGAGGAGGCAGGCATTGGAGAAAAGTTTATAGATGCCTTTGAATCAAATAATGAGCCAGAGATGAATGCAATAGTAAAGAACAATAAAGACGATATACCCGGAGAGGTGAAGGCATTGGTTGAATATGCCATGTCAGCTGGGGCAGAGCCAGACAAAAGAAACTATTTTTTTAATATAGCCGGGATTATGGCAACTGTATATGATAAGGAGTTTAAAGATGACAGGCTGCAAAAATTTGTTATTGCTAATATAAATTCCTTGCAGAAGAAGGCGGAAAAGAAGACAGAAAAAAAGGGAGCTTCTTCTGATAAAATAAAAGAAGAACTTGTTAATCTCGGTAAGGGTGACTGGATAGTGACAACATTTAAGGCTGATGATGTAAATGATATAAAGATAGAGATAGGTTTTAAGGAGACAGGTGTTGCCAAGAATGTCTCTTTTGGAGATAGCAAGAAGGCTAAGGAGATTGTATTAAAACATATACCAAATGCAAAGGGGAAGATTGAATGGATAAGCGGTGGTATGGCAATGAAGGCGGTGCTTCTTGAATAATAATAGATTTATAGCAATATCTTCTGTTTTTATGCTGGGGTTGACATTGGCATCCCCTTCTTATGGTGATACATTACCCGGCGAGGAGTTATTTAATAAGAAGTGCCGTCAGTGTCATAAGACAACTGAGCAGGTTTTAATTGGTCCTGGTTTAAAGGATGTAACAAAACGGAGAAGTATAGAATGGATTGAGAAGTGGCTCATAGACCCTAAAAAGATACTGAATAGCGACGACCCTATAGCACAGGAACTTAAGAAAAATTTTAAGAGGATTATGCCCAAGATTCCTGAGATGTCCACTGATGAAAACAGGAAAGATATTATTGAATATTTAAAAACCTTGTAGGACCTGAATCAAATATCATTTTGGATTTGCCATTGAAGAAAATTGCGATTCAGGAGAGCTATTCTCACGGCTTGGCCAGCCTGGATTTTTTGCTGCAGATACAGTCTGAATTGTAGCCATTTCTACCTGACGATACTTGGTCATCAGTTCCAGCTTTTTTGATTGAATGTCATTTAAATTTGCCCCTGCTATTTTAACCTGATAAAGATTGTGCTCCTTGTCGTAACCTATTATTTTTCCGTTAATATCCTTAATAATATCATCAATTGTAGATTGAGTTGTGCCGCCTGTGAATGTAATCATTATTACATCCTTAACAACCAGAAGTCCTGTCTCCTCATCTTTAACAAGGTCTTCCGGGGATGGCAGGGCAAAACTTTTTATTTTTTTACTGGTGGCAGGTGACTGCGGCATGAAAAGGTAGATAAACAGGGCAATAACTACCAAACTTATGATACTTGAAATGATGGATAATTTTTTCATGAGGATTGAGTGCCGAGTTAGAGTTTAGAAGATAAGTCTATTCCTCTAAACTCATAACTCTTAACTCCTGACTTTGTGTTACTTATTCTTCGCACATCTAAAACCGATATATTCATGAACATCGTCGGGAATGCTCATAAGTGTAGAAATAGTTTTAGTTAAATCCGCACCATCAAAATAGGAACCGCCTCTCGTAATCCTGTATTGTTTTTTACTGTCCCATGCATCAATCCACTCGGATACATTGCCAGCCATATCATAAACACCGTAAGGGCTCTTTCCCTTTTCAAATGATCCAACCTTTACAGTCCCATCTTTGGCAGTCTCACTTGAATTGATATTTTTGCTCTCAAATTTATCACCCCATGGATAAATCCTTCCGTCAGTCCCTCTTGCAGCCTTCTCCCACTCTTCCGCCTTAGGAATCCTCTTCCCTGCGGCTTTGCAGTATTCCTCAGCATCAAAATAAGAAATCTCAGCTACAGGAAAATCCTCTTTTCCAGCAGGAAAAGCATGCTCAGATTTAAATTTCTTATACTGGGCATTTGTTACTTCATATTTATCAATATAGAAATCGCCTAATTCTATCTTTTTCTTATCCTCTCCAAATAAAAATTTCCCGCCAGGTATAAGGACCATGTCATCAGCGGCATTGGCAATATTTGCAAAAATAATGACTGTAATAACTGCGAATACTGAGACAATCTTCATACAACACCTCCTTAAGTTTAAATTATGTTGACAGTTTAAAATTGTGATATAATATTTTTAATTAAGTCAGGGTGAAATAATATAACACAAGGAGATAAAATGTTGCAAGGAAATTATGAAAAAAAAATTATAAAACCATTAGAACACGAATTACACGAATATGCGAATGGCACGAATAAAGGCATATTGTGCTGCCTTGCTAATTTAATGTATAGGAATTTCAATAATGGGATTGCTTTGCCTTCGGCTTGCAATGACACGGATAGCAAGGGTATCATTGCGAGGGGCGAAGCCCCGAAGCAATCTAATTTATATAATTCGTCCCTTTGTGTCATTCGTGTTCAAGCCTTTGTTCTTCTGCTTGCCATAGTTTTAATATTTTCTGGCTGTAAAAAGGAAGAGGAAAAGAGTGAGATGGATTTGAAGAGGGAGCAGAGGGAAAGGGAATGGGCTGAGTATGGACAAAAAGCAGCCACTAAGGAGATTGATGAAAAGGCATCAGCACAGGTTGATTTTGAAGATAAAACTGAGGCTCAGATTTCTGCAGAGCCTCTTAGAAAAATGAAGGTAGGTGTACTGGGGGCTGAGACAGGTGAGCTGTTTGAATATGGTTTAAAAACACTTAAAGCGGTTCAGCTTGCAGTTGAGGAGGTAAATGCGGCAGGCGGTATAAATGGACAGCCTTTAGAACTCGTTCATTATGATACAGGCAGCACTATAAATGGTACCCTTAGTGCGGTTGATAGTCTGATAGATAAGGAAAAGGTAGCAGCTATTATCGGCAGTGCTACAAATGAGGTTACATTCAGCTCAACTAAGAAATTAAATGACCATCAGACAATTCTCATCTCTGCCGGGACGAGAAGGAGGATAGGTGATACAGGCCCGTATATGTTCAGGACTACGCTCCCCGATGATATTGCTGTTGATGAGCTTGTTGATTATTGCATTAATAAGCTCGGCATAAAAAAGTTTGCACTATTATCATCTATGAGCAACGATTATTCAATAAGCCTTACAGCGCTTTTTAAGAGATTTATATTGAATAAAGGAGGTGAGATAGTAGAAGATTGCTTTCTTTGGTCCGAGACTACTGCAAACATCTCTAAAGAAGAATGCAGCATAGAATCCCAGATTGGAAAAATAAAATCAAAACCTCCTGATGCGGTTGTTTATACAGGTGACCCGGTAGAAGGGGTGAAGATAGCAAAAGAGATGAGGAGGCAGGGCATAAAGGCACCTTTAATCGGGGGGGAGGACCTTTACATTGATAATTTTCTTAAAGATGGCAAGGATGCTGTTCTTGGAACAATAGTTTATTCAGGTTTCTACGGCAATTCCAATTCGCCGCAAACTAAAAAATTTGTTGATTCTTACAGGAAAAAAACAGGGGAAAGTCCTGACAGGATTGCAGCTCTGGGTTATGAGGCATTGATGATGGTGGCTGAGGCATTGAAGAAGACAAAATCCATGAGGCCGACACATATAAGAGATTCGCTGTCAGGCATAAAAGATTTTAAGGGTGTAACCGGTGCAGTGAGTTTTACAGATAATAGGGAGGCGAAGAAACATGCATATATACTTAAGGCTGAAAAGGAAGGAGAAAAGATTAGGTTTAATTTAATAGGAGGTGAGGGATGAATAAAATTTCAAATTTCAAATTTCAAATTTCAAATTTAAGGAATTTACTATTGATATTCTTTGTGTTGTTCTTTTCCGTATCTTTTCTCCCCTCAGTTTATTCTCACGGGGGGCATGGGGGCGGTGAAGGCAAGTCAATAGATACAGAGGCAATGGTTTATATACCCGGAGGAGAATTTATAATGGGGAGTAACGAGGATGAGCTAATGGAAATAAAGAAGGTTTATGGGAAGAGAGGCGGAATTGAGGGGTATTTATTTGAAAAGGAAAAACCAAAAAAGAGAGTCTTTGTTAAATCCTTCTATATTGATAAATACGAAGTAACAAATGCCCAGTATAAGAAATTTATTGATGCTACAGGACATCCTGCACCGAGCGGATGGAATAACGGCAAGTATCAGCCGGGAAAGGCTAATAACCCTGTCCTTTATGTGAGCTGGTATGATGCTAAGGCATACGCAAAATGGGCAGGAAAAAGGCTCCCGACTGAGGAGGAATGGGAGAAGGCAGCAAGAGGGACTGACGGAAGGATTTATCCATGGGGGAATAAATATGACCCCGCACTTACCAGTACAGCAGAATCTGTCATGGAAAATATTGAGGAAGGAATTTGTAATGTTACTACTGGTATCCCTGTTGGGACTGCTAAGGGGGATGTGAGCCCATACGGTGTCCATGACATGGGCGGCAATGTGAGAGAGTGGACAGACAGCTCGTTTATAGCTGAAAAAGAAGAAAAGGTGGTAAAGGGAGGCTCATGGGTTGACCTTTCACCGAAGGCGCGAAGCGCAAGCAGGGATGGTGTTAATCCAAAAGGTGTTAGCCATATAATAGGATTCAGGTGTGTGAGGGATTATGAAATGACCGCCAGCCTGCCCGAACAAAAGACTTGAACACGAATGGCACGAATGGACTAATTACACGAATAAATAAAGCTCCAAATATCAAGCAACAAGCATCAAACAAATTCCAATAACCAAAATTCCAAATTTCAGGCAGTTTGTGATATTCGGGGCACCCACGATAGTGGGTCGTGGAATTTGGATATTGTTTGAGATTTGGAGTTTGTAATTTGAAATTTTTTTCTTTGTATTCGTGCCATTCGTATATTCGTGTAATTCGTGTTCTAAATTAGTATTATGAAATTTGGTTTCCTCTCACGAATCCAGAACAAGATATTTCTTTCCCTGATGTTAGCAGCAATCCTGCCCATCGGATACTTTGGCTACAACAGCATAAAATCCACAAGAAATTCCCTGATAGATGATACTGTAAGAAAGATGTATCTAAATGTGTTTGCTATGGGTAAGGATATGGATAATCATTTAAAAAATGCGAAGGGTGATCTCCTTTATCTGAAATCTTCAGCACCGCTGGAGTATCTTCTGGACGCTATGGAGTTTAATGACATTGCCTCTTTTACATACTGGAGAACCCTTCTGGAGAAGGAATTCTCCAATCTTATAGAGCAGAAGAATGTCTATTTACAGGCAGGTTTCTTGTCGCGGGATGGGGACGAGATTGTTCTTGTGGTATATGACATGAACCGCCCGATTATACTCCCGTGGAAGAGCCTGCATAACCAGAGGGAGAGCGGGTATTTCAGGATGGCAGCAGAGTTATCTAATGGTGAGATTGCCTCTTTGCCTTTAAGGAGTTATGTGGTCAAGGGCTTAAACCTTTCAAATATTGCACTGATGCGTTATATTACTCCTGTATATAACAGGAATGGGAAATGGATGGGGATGATATATATAGATGTGATGGGAAAGCATATCTACAATACTGTGAAAATGTCTATAATGGACAGGGCATTCAAGGTTTTCCTTGTCAACAATAAAGGTTTTTATTTCTTCAATCCCGAATGGGAGAATGAGGAGAATCTGCTGACTGCGAGTGATACACCAGAAAATATAGGCGAGGTATATTCCAGGGATGTTGTCTCCCAGATATTATCGGGGAAATCAGGCGTGATTATGGATGATGATAAGAATCTGTTTGCATATATGCCTGTTTTTCCAACCGAGATGGACAAAAATTTTTATTATGCGATTATTCAGATGTATCCCAAGAATCTTATCTCGGGAGGGGCTAATGATTTTGAGAAGCTATTTTTAATTACCATCCTTGCAGCAGTATTGCTGACTGTACTCATGGGGATTATTATTTCAAAGATGCTTACAAATCCCCTCTCAAGACTCAAAAGGGGAGTTCAGTTGATTGGCAAAGGCAATCTGGATTACAGGCTTGATATTAAAAGTGGAGATGAGGTTGAAGATGTAGCCGTTGAATTTAATAATATGGCAGAGAAGCTTAAAAAATATAGCCGCACTCTTGAGGATAAGGTGGAGGAGAAGACAAAGAAGATGGAGGATTACGAAAAACAGTTGATTCACTCCGAGAAGATGGCATCACTCGGACTCCTTGCGGCGGGAGTTGCACATGAAATAAATAATCCGATAGGAATCATAGTCAACAGGATAGAGTGTTTAAAGATGGAAAATAAGAATGGTGATATTCCGGAAAAAATTGTTAAGGACCTGGACACAGTGATGCACCATGCCATGAGGGTATCAAAGATAACAGGAAATCTTCTTTCATTCTCAAGGGAGTCGTCCCATGAGTTTAAATCTCAGGATATAAATAAAATTTTAGAAAAGGTCTTGATGTTTGTAGAGGATTCTATAACTGTGAAGGGTATAACTATGGAGAAATATCTTGCCAAGAGATTGCCCTTTGTATTTGGCAGCAGCGGGGGGTTGGAGCAGGTATTTTTAAATATTGTCCATAATGCAATGGATGCGACAAAGAAGGGCGGGAAAATCAAGATTGAAACGAGATATGATGTTCAAAATTCAGAAGCAGATGGTTATTATACAATAGGAAATGGGCAGGGGAATGGGAAGTGTATAAGTATTATTATTTCCGATACAGGTGACGGAATACCTCATGAATATATAGAAAAGATATTTGACCCATTCTTTACTACAAAAGAGATTGGAAAGGGGACAGGTCTTGGCCTGTCTATAAGCTATGGTATAGTCAAGGAGCATGGAGGTGAGATAAAGGTAGACAGCGAGGTATCAAAAGGAACTACCTTTACGGTATTGCTACCCGTCATGGCAGAGTAAATTTCATAAATTCAGGAATTTTCCTGAGTCATTTATAGTCCTCAAAAATTCGGCAATATTGAGTGGTTTAGAAAACCACCTTGCCCCTGTTTCTTGTATAAACTTTTCTGTGGTGGGTTCCATATCGCCCGTGACGAATATAACCCTCCCTTTCATAGATGGGGTCATATTGACAAGTTCCCTGTAAAACTCTATCCCATCCATTACAGGCATATTGATATCGCTTATTATCAGGTCGTATTGGGCACTCTCTATCATCTTTAATCCCTCAAGACCATTTGCGGCTGTCTTGACTTCATAGCCATAGACGGTCAGTATATTTACTATAAGTGCAAGGATAGAAGTATCATCATCAATTGCGAGTATGGTTCTTTTCATCTTTCTTTCCTCCTTATAAAAGATAAACCCGCAGTATTGGCATGGGGGTGGTTCATGATGGCTTGCTGTATATGAAGGCTTCTTACATTCGGGGCATATCACTTCTTCTGCCATCTTAACCTCCTTCTCTATCTCTGTTTATCATACGAAGACAGGCCTTTGTAGTCTGAATACCATTTCACCATCCTTACCACCGGTGCCATCTATAATCTCATCCAATATGGCAAGTCCATATCTTTCAAGAGAATTCATCATGGACTTTAGTTCAGCAGAATCAAGATTTTTCCCATTTGCCCTCTCTATCTGCTCAAGCTCAATTCTTTCAGGCGCATCTGTATCTGTAGAGTTTACAAGGAGCAGAATATATAATTTTAGCTCACTATTCTTTAGAAGGGAAAAATATTTTGAGGTGCTGAGTCCTCTTAGAAACCCTATTTTGTCCATGTATAGGAAATTATAAAATTAACCACAGGTAAACACAGATGAACACTGATAGAATAAAGAAAAAAAGTTTTTATCTGTGTTAATCTGTGTCCATCTGTGGTTTCATTAAGTTTTTTTTATCCATATCATAATCTTGTATTATTGATTAAAAATAGGACAAATATTCTATATTGTCAAGCAAAAAAGGATAATATTGTTTTACCTATCTTCTCATTGACAATGAAATAGAAAAAGGATATTTTGAATTGTGTTATTAAGAGAAAAATATTAGCCACAAGACTTTCACAGACAAAATAAAGGTGCAAGATTCAAGATTCAAGATGCAAGATTCAAGTTTTTACTTGTAACTTGAAACATGCAACTTGTAACTTTTAAAAGTCTGTGTAAGTCTGTGGCAAAAGAGGTGTTTTCGCATGAAAGAACAGATAGGAAAAAGGCTGCGGGATTTGAGGCAGAGGAAGGGGCTTACCCAGAAGGGCATGGCTAAAATGGCAGGAGTGGACTACACATATATAGGGAAGATAGAACGGGGCGAACAACTCCCCTCCTTAAATGTTCTTATTAGATTTGCCGGGTGTCTTTCTTTACCGCTTGACCGCTTCTTTATGGATGAAGCCACATGGAGATTGGTCAGCCTTGCACCAAAAGATGTTTATGAAAGTATGCAGAGAGAAAATCTCTATGAGTTGTTAAGGTTATTGGAAGGAGTTCCAGAGGAGGATATCTCTCTCCTGACAGAGATAGTTCATGTATTGAAAAAACATAGGGAAATCAGTGTGACAAGGAAAGAGGGTCTGCCAATGGTGGCAGAATCACAGGCGGGATATAAAAAGAAGAATAAAAAATAAGCGTAAAACACTAATTTTCATTTGTCCGGCAAATCCGCCCCACTTTCCGAATGGCGTCCACCATCTGTTGAATTTCGCTGGATGTGAAAGTTATTAACTCCACATTTTAAATTTCCTGCTTCCACCCTCACCATCTCTTGGGTTATACTATCAGAAAAAATCATAACATATTATTTGATTTAATCATTTTTTTGGAAATCTTTAAGACAAGGACATGAAAAGAGATAGGCATCTCAGAATTTTGTTTAGAAAGCAACCATACATTGGGAGTAGAAAAAGTAGTTTGAACAACCAAATAGAGGTAGGACTGAAAATATTAAAATCATTATTTTATGTTTCAATAATAGCAGGTGTTATCTGGAATTTAATATACTTTGGTTTTTTTGTTCATGTTTTACCAGATTTTGATATTGAAAATCTTGCAGTTTATTTAGTATCTATTTTTGGAATCGGTTTTATTATGATTTCGCCAGTTCAACAATGAAGTGCAACACTTGGGAAGCAGAAAGGAGAAATGCTATCCTAAGTGTCTATGACAAAACGATACAATCACCTAACCTTGTCTGAAAGAGATCAAATTACGATAATGCTGTATGAGGGGAGA
>JACQBS010000121.1 GCA_016194325.1 Nitrospinota bacterium
GCCGCTTGAATCCCTATTATTGCTTTTTTCCTTTTCTTTGTGCTATCCTTCATTTGTGGCTCCTTTCTTTTTATTAGGTATGTGGATTATTCCACATGGGAGCCACTTTTTCAATTTCAACTAAATATAGTATATCCTCATAATAGATGATAAATCTATAGCAGGCTTTATAAAAAGGACTGCTGTTACATTAATGCCAAGATTAAGATACGCTTTTTACTGAAGATGCTTAAAAATGAAAATATTATTTGCATATCCTCTATAGATTGGGATTTTATATGGCAGGGGCATCAGGAGATAATGTCAACCTTTGCCAGAAATGGCAATAGAGTATTATTTATTGAGAACACTGGGGTAAGAACTCCCAATATTCGTGATATACCAAGATTAAAAAAGAGGATTATTAATTGGTTTAAGACAACAAAAGGCTTTAAAAATGAGATGGAGAATCTTTATGTGTATTCTCCTATTGGCCTGCCTTTTCCATATTCAAGGATTGCAAAATGGATTAATAAATATTTGTTACTTATCCCTATAAAAAGATGGATGAAGGCAATGGAATTTTATGAACCTATTGTATGGACATTTCTACCTACAGGAACAGCCCTTGATATTATTGAAGGTTTGGATAAAAAACTTCTGATTTATTATTGTATCGCTGATTTTGAGAAATTATCAGATAAGCCAGAAAAAGTGGCAAAGACAGAAAATATTTTAATTAAGAAATGTGATGTCATTTTTGCGCAAGGTGAAACTCTAAAACAGAAATGTAGAAAGTTTAATGATAATGTTATGATTTTCCCTTTTGGAGTAAGTTTTGAGTTGTTTGAGAATTTTAAGACTTCTTTAAATGGCACTCCAGAAGATATAAAAAAAATAAAAAAGCCAATAATAGGATATATAGGAGGTATCCATAGACATATTGATTTTAAGTTAATTAGATATATTGCAGAAAATAGACCTGACTGGTCTTTAGCTCTGATAGGTCCTGTCCAAACAGATGTTTCAGAAATTAAGGATTTAGAGAATGTATTTCTCTTGGGCAAGAAAGATTTTGATAGATTGCCTGGCTATATAGATGGATTTGATGTATGCATGATACCTTATAATTTAACAGAATATACAGAGACTGTGTATCCTACAAAGATGAATGAGTATCATGCCCTTGGAAAACCTGTAGTCTCTACAGATTTACCAGAGGTCAATAAATTTAACAAAGATAATGGTAATTTAGTTGCCATTGGTAAGACTTATGAAGAATTTGTAAAACATATATTGGATATACTTGGTAATGCAAAAACCGATAATTTTATTAAAGAAAGGATGGAGTCTTCAAGACAGAATAGTTGGAGAGAAAGAATTGAACAGATGAGTAATATAATGGAGAGTGCAATTAAAAAGAAATATGAAACATCACCTTTGAATTGGCAGGAACGATTTGTTTCAATATACAGACATTCAAGAAACAGGGTATCCAAAATTGCTATTACCTTTGCTGTTTTGTATGTGTTGATATTTTATTCTCCCTTTGTTTGGTATATAGCTGAACCATTAAAAATAATTCAGCAGCCTATAAAGGCAGATGCAATCGTTGTCTTTGGTGGCGGGGCAGGAGAGAGTGGGGTGCCCGGGCAGGGATACGAGGAGCGGGTGACTCATGCAGTTGATTTATTTAAAAAAGGGTATGCTGAACATATAATATTTTCATCTGGATATACTAATGTTATGAGAGAGCCGGATGTCATGAAGGCATTGGCGATTTCTCTCGGAGTGCCTTATGATTCTATAATAACAGATGTCAATTCCTCAAATACATATAAAAATGCGATAAATGTAAAAGAGATATTAAAAGAAAAAGGGTGGAATAAGGTTCTTTTAGTTAGCTCTCCCTATCACATGCGTAGGGTATCTTTAGTATTTAGTAAAAATGCAAAAGATATTGATGTTGTTTATACTCCGACCCCCAATAGTCAATTTTACAGTTATGATATTGATTCAGAGAGCGGTTACTTTTTCAGAAGAACAACTATTAAGCAATTGGAAGGGTTCAAGCATGAATATTTGGGGATTATTTATTATTGGTGGAAAGGGTATATTTAAAAGAGGGGAATAATAAATATGAAAATAATTGATGAAAAGGGGAGATTGTTTGGGAAGATAAATGTTATAGATTTTCTTGTAATTTTATTTCTTATCTCTTTGACACCGATGGTTTATTATGGTTATAAGATATTCAATGCCCCACCACCCCCACCACCCCCACCACCCCCACCACTATTACAGGATTATCAGACAGGTATTAATGTCTATGTATTATTTAAAAACCTTCAGGATGGTATCGTAGAAAAGATAGTAATTAATGATAAAGAATTGGATGGAGAGGGGAGGGTAATTGCAGAGGTATTGAGCATAGAGAAGATAGAGTCAAATAAGCTTACTGGAGGAATCAATACAATAGTTGATATCGCGAGGAAACAGGTTATAGTAAAGATGCTTATCAATGTCAATGTTACTACTGGTAATCAGATGTTATTTAAAGGTGAGGTTATATCTGAAAATAAAGTTATAAAATTTAAGACTGATAAATATGCCATAGATGGAATAATTGTTTCACATCCCTTTCAGGAGTGGCTTATTGTCAAAGTTAGATTTAATGGACTAATTGATGAGATGGTAAAATTGATTAATAAAGGAGATTATGACAGTAATATAGCAAAAGTTAAGGATGCCCCAATTATTGAATCTCAAAAATCTTTATCTTTTTATGATTATAAAGAGTATAGATGGCTTCCATATCCATCCAATCAAAAGGATGTGACTCTATCTATAGAAATTTTATGCACCAAAAAAGATGATGGATTGTTTTACTATAAAAATAATCCTGTCAAAGTTGGTGCCTCTTTTTCCTTTCAAACTATGGAATATGATATTAATGGGACAATAATTGGTATTGAAAAGTAAAAAAAGTAAAAATATCTATTGACAAGAAAAAATCGCTATGTAATAATTTATTTAAGTTTAAACCTCTCCTGGAATAAATTCAGGATTAAAGGCAAACCTCAAAAGGCTTCGCATTTAGCTTTCATGAGTAACGGATGTTTCCAAAAAACCAATTATTAATGTAATTTCACATTTTTATACCGCTTATACACTCAAGGGATGAAAGAAATTTTAAAAGTCACTTCTTAATTTTCTTAGATAATTTATTAGAATGGAGTTTATTTTATGAATATTGTTGAATTAAAGGATAAGACTATATCTGAATTGAATATAATTGCTAAAGACCTTGGAGTCCAAGGTGCTTCGGGTTTGAGAAAACAGGAGCTTATGTTCAAGGTTATTGAAGCTCAAACCGAGAAGAACGGACTTATATTCGGCGAAGGGGTTCTTGAGATACTCCCCGACGGCTTCGGTTTTTTAAGAGCCCCGAGCTACAATTATCTCCCGGGTCCTGATGATATTTATGTCTCGCCATCCCAGATAAGAAGGTTTGATATGAGGACAGGTGATACTGTATCTGGACAGGTAAGGCACCCGAAGGAGGGTGAGAGGTATTTTGCCCTTATTAAGGTTGAGGCAATAAATTTTGAAGACCCTGAGGCTGCAAAAGAGAAGATACTTTTTGATAACCTAACACCTCTCTATCCGATGGAGAGGGTAAGGCTTGAGGCGAGTAACGGCGACCTTTCTACCCGTGTCCTTGACCTTGTAGACCCTATCGGTAAGGGGCAGAGGGGATTGATTGTTGCACCACCGAGGACTGGAAAGACCATGCTCCTCCAGTCCTTAGCCAATAGCATAACTGCCAATCATCCTGAGATAGTCCTGATAGTCTTGCTTATTGATGAAAGGCCTGAAGAGGTTACAGATATGCAGCGTTCGGTTAAGGGAGAGGTGGTAAGTTCTACTTTTGATGAGCCTCCGCAGAGGCATGTTCAGGTAGCAGAGATGGTTATAGAAAAGGCGAAGAGACTGGTTGAACATAAGAAGGATGTGGTTATTTTATTAGACAGTATAACCCGTCTTGCGAGGGCATATAATACAATCGCCCCTCCGAGTGGCAAGGTGCTCTCAGGAGGTATAGATTCAAATGCACTCCAGAGACCAAAAAGATTTTTTGGTGCTGCGAGGAATATTGAAGAGGGGGGAAGCCTTACAATAATTGCTACTGCCCTTGTTGATACAGAAAGCAGGATGGATGATGTTATATTTGAGGAATTTAAAGGGACAGGCAATATGGAGGTGCATCTTGACAGGAGACTGGTGGATAAAAGAATATTTCCTGCTATTGATATTCATGCCTCCGGGACAAGGAAAGAGGAGCTTTTATTGTCAAAAGAAGAACTGAACCGTATCTGGATACTTAGAAAGGTTTTACAGCCTCTTGGACCTGTGGAGAGTATGGAATTGCTCATTGACAAAATGAGGGAGACAAAGACCAATAAGAAATTTTTAGAATCAATGAATGCATAATTTAATGTCAGTGGACAGTGTCAGTGTCAGTAAATTTGGATATATATATTTTTCTTTTACTGACACTATTCACTTAAACTGTCACTCTTTAAGGGGAGGGTAAAATGAAAGAGGGAATTCATCCAAAATATGTAGAGGCTACAATTGGCTGTGCCTGCGGTGCAGTCTATAAGACAAAGACAACAGTAGGGCATATGTCTGTAGAGATATGCTCCAACTGTCATCCGTATTTTACAGGAAAACAAAAACTTATTGATACTGCTGGAAGAGTAGAAAAATTCCAGAAGAAGTATAAGAGAGGGAAGAAGGCAGAGGCAACAACTGCAGAAGCAACCGCTTAAGGAATTGAAGATTGACTATTTAAGATTGAAGATTATTAAATTGTCAATCGGCAATAGTAATTTATTAGACTATGTTTGAAAAAATAGAATCAATAGTAGAAAGATATAACGAGCTCACGGATTTGATAAGCCGTCCTGATATTATTTCAATACAGAAGGAGTATATTAAATTTGCAAAGGAGCATGCTGAACTGTCTGATATTGTAAAGACATATCAGGAGTATAAAAAGGTAGTCAAGGAGACTCAGGAAAGCACTGCCTTACTTAAAGAAGAGGTGGATAAGGAACTAAGGGAGCTGGCTGTAAGGGAACTGGCTGAACTGGAATTAAAAAGGAGCAAACTGGAGCAGGATTTGAAGATGCTCCTTCTCCCTAAAGACCCCAATGATGAAAAAAATATCATCCTTGAGATAAGGGCTGGGACAGGTGGTGAGGAGGCGGCACTCTTTGCAGCTGACCTGTTTAAGATGTATTCAGCCTATGCCCAGAGGCAGGGGTGGAAGGTAGAGATGATGAGCAGTAGTGTTACAGGTAAGGGCGGCTTAAAAGAGGTGATAGCAGTAATAGAAGGGAAGGGAGTTTACAGTAAGCTTAAATTTGAGAGCGGAATTCACAGGGTTCAGAGGGTCCCTGAGACTGAAGGCTCCGGCCGTGTGCATACATCTGCTGCAACAGTTGCAATACTCCCTGAGGCTGAGGAGGTAGATGTGGTTATAGACCCGAAGGATATAAGAGTTGATGTCTTCAGGTCTGGAGGACATGGAGGTCAGAGTGTAAATACTACAGATTCTGCTGTGAGGATCACCCATATATCTTCAGGAATAGTTGTATCCATGCAGGATGAGAAATCCCAGCATAAAAATAAAGATAAGGCATTTAAAATCTTAAGGGCAAGGCTTAAGGAGAAACAGGAAAAGGAACAGTTTGATGAAAGGGCAAAGGAAAGAAGAGATCAGGTTGGAAGCGGTGACAGGAGTGAAAAGATAAGGACATATAATTTCCCTCAAAACAGGTTTACAGACCATAGAATAGGATTGACCCTTTATAGGCTTGATTCAATCTTAAAGGGTGATTTACAGGAGATAGTTGATAAATTGATTATTGCCCACCAGACAGAGGTGCTTAAACCTTCGGCTAATAATAATGAGTCAGCAATGAGCCAGAGTCTGGCAGCTAAAGGCTGAGAGCCATTTAGTGAACACAATAAGAGATATTCTTAACTGGGCAGCAGAATATCTCAAAAGTCATAATATCCCCTCTGCCCGCCTCGATTCAGAAGTCCTCTTCTCTTTTATCCTAAATAAAGACCACACTTATCTATACACAAATTTCGAAAAACCTATTCTGCCCGAAGAACACAAGAAATTCAAAGAACTTATTGAACGGAGGGGTAAAAGGGAGCCTGTAAGCTATATTACAGGAGAGAAAGAATTCTGGTCACTCAAATTTAAGGTAACAAAGGATACACTCATACCAAGACCAGAAACAGAGATACTCGTTCAAGCTGTTCTGGATATAATCATAAGCAAGAAGTTAGAAGTCTTCAATCTTCAATCTTCAATCTTCAACCCCATACACATCCTTGACATCGGGACAGGTTCTGGAAATATTGCGGTTAGTATTGCAAAAGAGAGCCCCGAGTCTAATGTTTTTACAGTAGATAAGTCTGATAGTGCATTATCTGTTGCAAAGGAAAATGCAATAATTCATAATGTAGCAGGAAGGATTACCTTCTTAAAGGGTGATTTATACATCCCATTTAATCCCCCCAGCCCCCCTTTCGTAAAGGAGGGTAAAGAGGGATTATTTGATATTATTGTATCAAATCCGCCTTATATACCAACAGGTGATATAGAGGGATTGATGCCTGAGGTAAGGGAGTGGGAGCCGAAGCGGGCTCTTGACGGCGGAAAAGATGGATTGGAGATTATACGGAAAATAATAAAAGATGCACCCCTATTTTTAAAACCTGCCCCTGCAGGTCTTAAGCAGGGGTCAGGTGGATTTCTTGCACTGGAGATAGGTTTTGGTCAAGGTGAGGAGGTATCTCATATTATTTCAGGTACAGATAAATTCCATAATATAAAAACTATAAAAGATTTATCAGGGATTGAAAGGGTTGTTACTGCATGGAAAAGATAATTATTGAAGGCGGTGCAAGGCTTAATGGGACTGTAAAGATCAGCGGGGCAAAAAATGCTGCCCTCCCTATTCTGCTATCATCTATCCTGACGGATAAAGAGAATAAGATAAATAATGTCCCAAATCTGAAAGATGTAGATACAACATGCCAATTACTAAAAGGAGCGGGTGTAAAAGTAGAAAGGAGCGGAGATGGGCAGGTCATTGTTGATGCATCAAGGATAAATAACACTGAAGCCCCTTATGACCTTGTGAGGACAATGAGGGCATCAGTCATGGTGCTTGGTCCGCTACTGGCAAGGCTTGGAAAGGCGAAGGTATCCCTCCCCGGAGGATGTGCGATTGGTGCACGGCCTATAAACCTTCACCTGAAAGGGTTTGAGGCACTCGGTGCAAATATAAAACTTGAGCATGGGTATGTTGTAGCGGAGGCAAAGAGGCTTAAGGGGAATAGGATATATTTTGACATTGTAACAGTGACCGGGACAGAAAATATTATGATGGCAGGGGTCCTTGCCGAAGGAAAGACCATCATTGAAAATGCTGCGAGAGAGCCGGAGGTTGTTAATCTTGCTAACACACTAAATTCTATGGGGGCATCAATAAAAGGGGCAGGGACCGATATTATAGAGATAAATGGCGTATCAAGGCTGAACGGCGGAGAGCATACTGTAATACCTGACAGGATAGAGACAGGGACATTCATGGTGGCTGCAGCAATCACAGGTGGAGATGTGGAGATAGTAAATTGTATTCCTGAATATATTGAACCTGTAATTATAAAACTGACTGAGGCAGGTATGAAAATAGATACAGGGAAGGATTTTATAAGAGTGAAAGCAAATGGGAAGATAAAATCAGTAGATATTAAGACCTCCCCGTATCCTGCATTTCCTACAGATATGCAGGCACAGTTTATGTCGCTCATGTCCATATCAGAAGGGATGAGTGTAATAACCGAGACTGTATTTGAAAACCGATTTATGCATGTTGCAGAACTCAGAAGAATGGGGGCAAATATAAAGGTTGAGGGGAATACTGCGGTTATAAGGGGTGTTCCGAAGTTGAGTGCGGCACCACTCATGGCAACGGACTTAAGGGCAAGTGCATCATTAATACTTGCAGGACTGGCGGCTGAGGGTGAGACAGTTGTGAGTCGTGTCTATCACCTTGACAGGGGATACGAGGCAATTGAGAAAAAATTATCATCATTGGGGGCAAAGATAAGGAGAGTAAAATAGTGGATAAAATAACTATAGCAATTCCAAAGGGTAGAAACCTTAAGCCGTCAATAGAGATTTTTAAATCTATAGGACTTGATGCCTCTCCCATGATAGAGGATACAAGGAGGCTTTTATTTGAGCTTTCAAGAGAGAATGTAAAATTTCTCGTGATAAGGGATACTGATATACCTACCTATGTGGAGTATGGGGCTGCCGATATCGGTGTATCGGGTAAAGATGTTCTGATGGAACAGGGGAGAGATATCTATGAACCTCTTGATTTGAAATTCGGTTTCTGCCGAATGGTGCTTGCTGAGCCTAAAGAGTTGAGGGCAGAGGATGACCCTTCTAAATGGACAAACATACGGGTTGCGACTAAATTTTCAAAGATAACAGAGAACTATTTTAGAAATAAGGGGATACAGGTTGAGATTGTAAAACTCTATGGCTCTATTGAGCTGGCTCCAATAGTCGGGCTGTCAGAGAGGATTGTTGACCTCGTTTCAACAGGGCAGACACTTAAGGAGAATGGCCTTGTGGAGGTTGAGGAGATTATGAAGATTACAGCGAGGCTGATAGTCAACAGGGCAAGCCTTAAGACTAAATATGAGAGGATAAATTATATAATTGAGAAATTGAGGAGCATTATATCGTGAAAACCGTTTTTTTCGCTTCCGTTATTTTTCTTTTGCTTTACTCTGTCAGATTTTTACATTAAGGAACAAAAGAAAGAATAAAAAGTCGCTCAAAAAAGGTTTTCACGATTTGGTGTTGAGGTGATAGTAGATGGAAATAATAAAATCTTGGGAAGATGGGTTTGATGAAGCCCTCAATAGGATTGCAAACAGGGGGAGAATTGGCAGGGCTGATGTTGAGGCTTCTGCCCGAAATATCATAAATCAGGTAAAAGAGAAAGGTGATGAGGCGGTCATAAAGTTTACAAAGAAATTTGATAATTACCATCTTTCACCTGAAAATATAAAGGTATCAGGAGAGGAGATTGAAAATGCCTATGCATCAATAGACAAGAAGATTTTAGAGCATTTAAAGCTTGCCGCTGAAAGGATAAAAAAATTTCATGAGCATCAAGTAGAGAAGTCATGGAGTTATAAAGAAGAGGGCATCCTGCTCGGACAGATTATAAGACCACTTGCTATTGTCGGGGTATATGCACCTGGCGGTAAGGCATCCTATCCATCTTCTGTATTAATGAATGTCATCCCTGCGAAAGTTGCAGGTGTGAAAAAAGTTATCATGTGCACACCTGCATCGGCAGGAAGGTTAAATCCGTATGTGCTTGCAGCGGCAGATATAGTCGGTGTTGACGAAATATTCTGTATTGGAGGTACACAGGCAATAGCTGCTATGGCTTACGGGACAGAGACGATTCCAAAGGTTGATAAAATTGTAGGGCCAGGGAATATATATGTCGCTGAGGCAAAGAGGATGGTATTTGGGGATGTAGATATTGATATGGTGGCAGGACCAAGTGAGATACTCGTTATAGCTGATAAAAGTGCAAGGGCAGATTTTATTGCAGCAGACCTCCTCTCACAGGCAGAGCATGATGAGATGGCATATCCTCTCCTCATAACAGATTCTTTAGATTTAGCGGAAAATGTAATAAGGGAGATTGATAATCAGAAGAAATCTCTTGGCCGTTCTGAAATCATTGATAATTGCCTTAAAAATAATTGTGTCTGTTTTATAGTGAAGGGCCTTTCCGAAGGGATAAATTTGGCAAATAAAATTGCCCCGGAACACTTAGAATTGATGATGGATAGCCCTGAGAATCTAATTGATAAGATAGAAAATGCGGGTGCCATATTCCTTGGCAAATTTACACCTGAGGCAGTCGGGGATTATGCGGCGGGGCCCAATCATGTATTGCCAACAGGAGGGACAGCGAGATTTTTCTCTCCCCTTGGGGTCTATGATTTTATAAAACGCTCAAGCCTCATATCTTTCTCAGAGAAGAATCTAAAAGATATTGCAGTCGTTGTAAAAAATATAGCTGAGGTAGAGGGGTTAATAGCCCATGCAAATGCTGTGGATATACGGATAAGGACAAAAGAAAAAGATTGAGGAGAAATGGAGAAAAAAGAAAATAAATGAGCAAGTTGCCTAACATCATCAATCTTGTCAAAAAAGATGTCCGTGAACTCAAACCTTATCAGGTTGAAAATATTCCATGTAGGGTCAAGCTTGATGCAATGGAGAATCCTTACCACTTGCCTGAATCCCTCATGATGAAAATTCTTGAAGGGGTAAAGAGGGTAGAGATAAACCGTTACCCTGACTCTATTGCATCAAGACTCAAAGGCATAATTTCATCAGATGTGAATGTCCCGATAGATAATATTATAATTGGTAATGGCTCTGATGAACTTATACAATTAATTTTAAATACATTCGGAGAAAATGGTGACAGAGTTCTTTTTCCGACCCCAACTTTTTCCATGTATGGTATTATCTCAAAGTCCTTATCTCTTAAAACTGAGGTTATTCCATTGGATGAAAACTGGGAGCTTCCACTGGATAAATTTTTACATAAAATAGAAAAAAATAAACCAAAGGTTATATTTATAAGTTTTCCAAATAATCCAACAGGAAACTCATTTGATAGAGAATCAATTATAAAGATACTACAAAAGGCACCATGTATTGTAGTAATAGATGAGGCATATTATGATTTTTCAAGGAAGACTTTTTTACCATATCTGAAAGAGTATAAGAATTTGATTATTCTGAGAACCCTTTCAAAGATAGGAATGGCAGGCTTGAGGGTTGGATATTTGATGGCAGATAATGAGATTTGCAGAGAACTAAACAAGGTAAGACTTCCATATAACTCAAATGCAGTTTCGCAGGAGATAGCGAGTATAATTTTAGAAAACAGGGTAGAAATCCAGAAACAGATAGAAGCTATTATCTCGGAAAGAGAAAGGCTTATAGATGGACTTAAAGGGATAAAGGGCATAAAACCATTTCCTTCGGAAACAAATTTTATCCTCTTTAAGACAGTTAAAGATGGCAAGGAGGTATTTTCAAGATTGGCAAATTCTGGTATCCTTGTAAGAAACTTTGGAAGTGACAGTTATTTAAAAGACTGCTTGAGAGTTACAGTAGGCACACATGAGGAGAATAATGAATTTTTAGATGTAATTCAGAAATCTGTAGTATAGGAGGATGAAAATGGAAAGAAAGGTTGAGGTTAAAAGAAAGACCAAAGAGACAGATATTAATATTTTTTTAAAATTAGATGGGAGGGGTGAATACAAGATAAATACTACTGTCCCGTTTTTAGACCACATGCTATCTCAGATTGCAAAACATGGTTTTTTTGATTTAGAGATTAATGCAAAGGGTGATACTGATATTGATTATCACCACACAGTTGAAGATGTAGGAATAGCCCTCGGAGAGGCATTTAAAAAGGCACTTGGTGAGAAAGAGGGGATAAGGAGATACGGACATGCAGTAATCCCCTTAAATGAAGCCCTTTCAATGGTCTCAGTTGATATAAGCGGGAGGCCGTATATCGTTTATAATGTAGCGATGCCAAAAGAAAAGGTTGGTGAGTTTGATGTAGAACTTACAGAGGAATTTTTTAGGGCATTTGCAAACAGCAGCGGGATGAGCCTGCATATAAATGTAATGTATGGAAATAACCTGCACCACATAATTGAATCTATTTTCAAGGCAGCAGCAAGGGCATTAAATGAGGCTACCTCAATAGATGAGAGGGTAAAAGGAATTCCTTCAACAAAGGGAAAACTATAGCATAAAAGTGGAGGTTAAGGTTTAGATTTGGCATTTTTTACCTAGCCTCAACCTCAGCCTTAACCTGATTCTTATGATTGCAATAATTGACTATGGAATGGGTGATTTGAGGAGTGTCCAGAAGGGATTTGAGAAGGTTGGACATGATGCGATTGTAACAAGCAACTATAAGGATATTCTTTCAGCGGATGGAGTTGTTTTGCCGGGTGTTGGTGCATTTAAAGATTGCATGAGGAATTTAAGAGAAGGCGGTTTGATTGATACTATCCATAAAGTCATAGATGATGCTAAACCCTTCCTTGGCATATGTCTTGGTCTTCAGCTTCTGTTTACAGAAAGTGAGGAGTTTGGGATTCACAAGGGATTGAATATTATTAAAGGCAGAGTTATGAAGTTCTCATTTAATACTCCGAACTCCGAACTCCGAACTCTGAACTTGAAGATTCCTCACATGGGATGGAATAATATAGGTATTAAGAGAAGACATCCTGTATTTGAAAATATACCGGACAACTCCTATTTCTATTTTGTCCATTCATATTATGTGATACCGGAAGATGACAGCGTTATAGCCTCTACAACCGATTATGGTGTTGAGTTTGTTTCAAGCATCTCAAAGGATAATCTCTTTGCCTGCCAGTTTCATCCTGAAAAAAGTCAGGAGTTGGGCTTGAGGATGTTAAAGAATTTTGGAGATATTTGCAGTGTTAATAATTCCAGCAATTGATATAAAGGGCGGCAGATGCGTAAGGCTATTTCAGGGGAAGATGAATCAGGAGACCGTTTATTCCGATGACCCTGTATCTGTAGCAAAGAGATGGGAGGATGAAGGGGCTGAGTTCCTTCATCTTGTAGATTTAGATGGTGCTGTATCTGGCGCCCCTAAAAATAAGGAAATTATAGGCAATATAATAAGGTCGGTGAAAATTCCTGTGGAAGTTGGCGGAGGCATAAGAAATGTAGATAGTATTAAGGAATATATTTCCATGGGGTCGCGAAAAGTTATTATCGGGACAACTGCCCTTGAGAATCCTGAACTTGTTCGTGAGGCGTGCAAGATGTATTATGATAAGATTATGGTAGGGATTGATGCAAAGAATGGTCAGGTGGCGGTGAGAGGCTGGGAAGATGTTACAGGGACATCTGCCTCTGTATTGGCAAAAAAATTTGAAGGCATGGGTATATCAGGTATTATATATACAGATATAAGCAGGGATGGAACCCTTTCAGGCCCAAATATAGATTCAATTAAATCCTTTGCAGAATCGGTCAATATCCCTATAATTGCATCAGGAGGGGTGTCAAATATTAACGATATAAAAAATATTATGAAACTAAAAAAACATGGAGTGACCGGGGTGATAGTTGGGAAAGCGATTTACAGCGGCTCTGTGAATTTAAGAGAGGCAATTGAACTGTGCTCACACGAAGGATAATCCCATGTCTTGATGTAAAAGATGGGAGGGTTGTAAAGGGGGTTAAATTTTTAAATCTTAGGGATGCAGGGGACCCTGTTGATGTTGCTGAAATTTATGACAGGGAAGGGGCGGATGAAATAACCTTTCTTGATATTACTGCTTCCCACGAGAACAGGAATATTATAATAGATGTGGTTTATAGGACAGCAGAAAGGGTCTTCATGCCACTTACAGTTGGCGGCGGCATAAGGACACTTGATGATATAAGAAATTTATTGAAGGCAGGTGCGGATAAGGTTTCAGTAAATACAGCAGCGGTAAATGACCCTGAATTTGTAAAAAGGGCATCTGAAAGATTTGGGAGTCAGTGCATTGTAGTGGCAATAGATGCAAAAAAAATCAGTGGTCAGTGGTCAGAGAAACTCCGAACTCCGAACTCCGAACTTTTAAGGTGGGAAGTATTCACCCATGGAGGACGCAATTCCACAGGACTTGATGCAATAGAGTGGGCAAAGAGGATGGAGGATTATGGGGCAGGAGAGATACTTCTTACAAGTATGGATAGAGATGGGACAAAAGAGGGATACGATATTGAACTGACAAGAAACATATCGGAGGCAGTCGGTATCCCTGTTATAGCATCTGGCGGGGCTGGCAATCTCCAGCATCTTTATGATGGATTTATGGAAGGGAAGGCAGATGCCGTTCTTGCCGCTTCTATATTTCATTATCGTGAATATACAATTAAAGAGGCAAAAGAGTTTTTAAGAGCAAAGGGGGTTAATGTAAGGTTATAAATGAATACAAAAGACTTGAAATATGATAACAATGGTTTAATACCGGCGATAGTTCAGGACTGGAAGAATGGAGATGTATTAATGCTCGCCTATATGAATGAGGAATCATTAAATAAGACTATTGAGACTGGGTTTACACATTTCTGGAGCAGGTCAAGGAATAAGCTGTGGAAAAAAGGAGAGACATCCGGCAACGAACAACTTGTCAAAGAGATAAGCTATGACTGTGATAATGATACATTACTCATAAAAGCAGAGCAAAAGGGTGTAGCATGTCATACAGGCAGCAGAAGCTGTTTTTATAGTGAATTAATCCCCCCTTCACCCCCCTTTGATAAAGGGGGAATGGGGGGATTTGTCATTGACAAAATATATGAGGTAATTCTTGACAGGAAAAGAAATATAAGAGAAGGCTCCTATGTATCTTCACTATTTAAAAATGGTAGAGATAAGATACTTAAAAAGATAGGGGAAGAGGCGTCAGAGGTAGTGATAGGTTCAAAGAATGACAAGAAAGAAGAGATTATCTATGAGATAGCAGACCTCTGGTTTCACACCCTTGTCTTATTGGGTTATCATGATATATCCCCTGAAGAAATTTATAAAGAACTGCAAAAAAGATTTGGAAAAACTGGAATTAGAGATGAGAAAAAATAACTGATAGTAGTATCAGAGGATATACTATATTTAGTTGAAATTGAAAAAGTGGCTCCCATGTGGAATAATCCACATACCTAATAAAAAGAAAGGAGCCACAAATGAAGGATAGCGCAAAGAAAAGGAAAAAAGCAATAATAGGGATTCAAGCGGCATATGGGAGGCAGGAACTTAATGATTGGATGTATCAGATATTCACACAGGGCAAACAGGGGTTTGATATCTTCATGAAAGAACTTGGCAGGATGATGGCA
>JACQBS010000018.1 GCA_016194325.1 Nitrospinota bacterium
CAAGAGTTCCGAGAATATAGTTCCAACCTTGTGCATGGTTTGTTCCTCCTTATTGGTATTGGGTTTTGTCAACTTCAATTATCCAATAAAAGAGGCTTACAAGCCATGCTTTTTTAATTTTTAGCGGACACTACTGATATTAAGAGTCAAATGCAAAAAGGCTTATTCTTTATGTAATGTTTAAATAATAACCAAATATATAAAAAATGTCAAAGAGATACTCTTTTATTTCTTTTATTTTACTCTTTTATTTGTTGTTGACCATATGCTGATGATAAATATATAATCATGCCATGAAAAAATGGACTCATCCGGGTGGTAAATTGAGAGAACTCGGTGCTGAATCATTAACAGATGCAGAACTTCTGTCAATTCTCATATCTACAGGCACAAAGGGTAAATCAGCCGAAGATATAGCCAGAGAGATACTTGATAAATTCAACTCCTTCAAGGGTATGGCAAACCAGCCCCTCGAAAAATTCCTTAAGTTTAAAGGGCTTGGAGATGTAAAAATTATCAGAATTGCAGCAGCCTTTGAGATTGCAAGAAGGATTGTGAAAAGAGTTCTTGAAGACAGTGAAACCAAATGACTGAAAAGGTATAATGTGGTATCTTTAATGAAAGAGAGCGTGCCCTGTGAGCTTGTTGTGCTGTGGCTCATGCCAACCGATGGATGGGAGCACCACAGACAACCCACAGTGGTCTTACCGCTCAACATAAGTCTATACTATTGTTTAACTTTATGTCAAGAATTTTATTAAATTATGTCATCTAAACTAAGGGATAAATCAACACGAATATCAAGTCCCTTTGATACATCTATTCATAAGACTGAACGAACTGCTAATCAAAAGTTTGTAGAGTGGATAAACCAAATTATAAAAGAACAATCCTTACCTATAGGATTTTCAGAACAGGAGACTGTTGGTAGTGATAGGAAACAGCCTGATATTGTCATTTATAAATCTCCACAGAGTAATGATGCCTTATGTGTCATCGAGCTCAAGCCTCCATATTTTGACCCCTTTGACTTTAAAGAGCTAAAGAAGCCTGCATGGGATAAAGCAGTTCAGAGAAAAGCCGCCTACTTCGGATGCTCCAATTTCCAAAAGCTTATCTGGTATAAGACAGAAGAGGTCAATAAGATGGCTGATGAATCGTCCCAGATTGCAGGGATTTATAACCTTTCTTCCATTGAGTCCCTTGAGTCTATAGAAGAACCACAGTTTAAAAACTCAGCCATCAAGGGTATTGAAAAATTTCTCTTTGACCTCGTAGCAGTTTATACAAATAAAAAAGCTGTTCCGCTTTTACCTATAGATGAATTTCTTATATGGCGTCTTCATGAAAAAAATTACCGTCTCGCCCGTTTTTATAAGAATATTATCAGAGATAAATTTCATAAAGATTCAGCCTTTGCAAAAACACTTTCCACCTGGTTTGTTGAACAGCAGTGGAGTTTTGCAGGACAGGAGAGTGATTTTGATAAAGCTGCAAGGCAGACCGCTTATCTGCTTATAAATAAGATTCTCTTTTATCAGGCTCTAAAGGCAAAACAGACAAAACTTGCATCACTTGTTATACCTGATGATTTGACTGCAGGGGGACAGCTACAGAAACATCTTCAGAGTTATTTCAGTTACATAACAGAAAATATTGATTATGAAACCATCTATAGCACAGATTTTATTGACCAAATAGCTTTTCCCGACAGCAGGACAGTTGTTGAGGAAATTAAAGACCTCATAAATATTGTAAAAAAGCATGATTTTTCAAAGATTGGATTTGATGTTATTGGAAGGATATTTGAAAGGCTTATTCCACAAGAAGAACGGCATAATCTCGGGCAGTATTTTACAAGCCCTGATGTGGTTGACCTTATATTAAAATTCTGTCTTAAGCATGAGGATGATAAAATTATTGACCCTTCGTGTGGTGCAGGGACATTTCTTGTCAGGGCTTACCAGCATAAAAAACTGATGAATAACAGACTCATACATGAGGAAATTCTTGAGAGTCTCTGGGGTGTGGACATAGCAAAATTTCCTGCCCATCTTGCAACTATCAATCTTGCCATTAATGACCTGTCTGTTGTCAAAAACTATCCCAACATTGCCAAAGAAGATTTCTTCAATCTCATGGTTTATCACAAGGGTTTTGAGTTGCCAGAGAAATGGAGAAAGACAAGGGCTCAGACACTCGGAGTTGCCCATAGAGAAATAACCTATCCGAGGTGGTTTGACTGTATAGTAGGAAATCCACCCTATACAAGGCAGGAGGAGATAACCGAAATTACTGAAAAAGAGGGCTACAAAGAAAACCTTATTAAAAATGCCCTTTATAGCGGTGGGCAGAAACTTGCAAATATATCCAAAAGGGCAGGTATTCATGCTTATTTCTTTGTTCATGGGACGAAGTTTTTAAAAGATGGTGGAAGGTTTGGCTTTATTGTCTCAAACTCGTGGATGGATGTAGATTATGGAAAAGGGCTTCAAGAACTATTTCTAAATAACTATAAGATTATTGCAATTATTGAATCAAAGGTTGAAAGGTGGTTTGAGGCAGCAGATGTAAATACCTGCATAATAATCCTTGAGAAGTGTAAAGACGAAAAAGAGAGGAATGAAAATCTTGTGAGATTTGCCTATCTCTTTAAGCCATTGAGGCATTTCATACCTCCTGCCCATGATATGTGGGAAAAACAAAAACATAGACTCAATGCCATTGAAAACCTGATAAAGACAATACTCTATCACAATAATTTCTATCAGAATAATGAATTGAGAATTTATCTAAAAAAACAGAGTGAGCTTTGGGCAGAAGGCTTTGATACTGAAAAAAATAAATACACAGGCTCTAAGTGGGGTAAATACTTAAGGGCACCAGAGATATTCTTTAAAATTCTTGAGAAGGGAAAGGATAGGCTTGTTCCATTGAAAGAGGTAGCAGATGTAAGGTTCGGTATAAAGACAGGGGCGAATGAGTTTTTCTATCTCACAGAAGAAGAGATAAAAGAGAGAGAGATTGAAAAAGAGTTCTGGATGCATAAAGATGAGAAGGGCAAATGGATGCCGAACAAGGTGATTGTAAGTCCCAGAGAGGTTAATAGTGTAGTTATAAATCCTGAAGATTTGTCAAAAGCAGTTCTTTTTATAAATAAAGATAAAGAAAAACTGAAAAACAAAAAAATTCTTTCTTATATAAGACATGGAGAAAGAAAAGGATTTAACAAAAGGCCAACATGCTTATCGAGAAAGATGTGGTATGAGCTTGAGTATCGTGAGCCATGGCCAATACTTCATCCAATGATTCACCATGATAGACAGACCGTTGTATCAAACAAGTATGGTATTCAGGTTGATCATAATCTGTTTGAGATAAAACCGAAAAGGAAAAGGGATACACTTCCATTGCTTTGTTTCTTACTTTCAACTGTGAGTATGCTTTTTAAGGAATTTGGCGGGCGTGTAAATTTAGGGGAAGGCGCCCTTAAAACAGAAGGCATAGATGTGGAAAAATTACCTATTGTTATAAAATTTCCAAAAGAGATAAAACAAAAATTAAGAAAGTTAGCAAAAAAATATCCCTCTCCTGAAATACAGTCCATATTTGAAGATTTAAAGACAAATACCCCAGAAGATGTTATCCTCGGTAAAGCAAATCCAGCAAGGCGCGAGTTGGACAAAATCATCATGGGAGAGATTCTCGGTTTAACAGATGATGAACAGCTTGAGGTTTATCGTGCAGTGGTTGATTTGGTAAAATCAAGGATAGAAAAAGCAAAGAGTGTTGATAAAAAGGGAAAGATAAAAGATGGACTTGATGTTGAACTTTTAACAAGAACAATAAAAGATAAACTTGGAGATAAACTACTTGGTGATTTTTACAGTGAAAAAATCCTCAGCCAAAAAAATCTTAAAACAGTCAAACTTTTTCATCCTGCAAAAGATATTGATATTAAGAACGAACTCTTCGGTAATTGGCGTATTTCTTCAGGCAAAGATCATATAAACTGTCAGAGTGAGACAGAAGCAGAGTATTTAAAGATATGGATTGAATCAGGGCTTGAGGAAGTAAGAGTTCCAAAGGATGAAAATTATCTCTTAAAAATTCTCCCGGAACTAAAAGCCCTCAGGGAAAAAATAGATAATATAATCTCAGACCACATCTCCTCCATCACCAGCCAAAAATTACGGAGTAGAATTTTACAGAAGCTGCAAGGTGAGTTGTTTTAAATATTTTATTCTAAGTCCTGCAAAAGTTTATGGAAAGTTCAGAACCTTTTATCCGCTCTGGTCAGCTAAAGAGATTCCTTGATATAATTTTTCCCCGGAGGTGCATTTTGTGTGATAGTCCGCATGATGGAGATACAGAAACTATTTGTCCAAATTGCATGGATAAAATACCGCTCATAAGAGGCCCTGCCTGTGCGAGGTGTGGAATACCATTTAAAATTACATATTCCATTGAAGAGAGTCTTAATTATTTATGTGGCGAATGCAGAAACTCCCCGCCCTTATTTGACAGGGCATTATCTGTATGCCAATATGATGAAACGGTAAGGGATATTATATCCGCATACAAATATCATAACAAACCATACATTGGTAAGGATTTAGTTTCAATTATTCTTAAATTTTTAGATGAGAAGATAACTGAACTCTCTCCCAAACTAATTATCCATGTCCCCCTTCATATAAAGAGATTAAAGGAACGTGGTTATGACCAGGCTTATATACTATCTGAAGGGATTGGCAGGTATCTTGATATACCTGTATCTTATGGGAATCTTGTCAGGACGAGATACACCGCCCCACAGGTAAGCTTAAGTGGAGGTGAGAGGATGGAAAATGTGAAGGGGGCTTTTACGGTAACTGACCCTTCAGAATTGAAAGACAGGTCAATACTCTTAATAGATGATGTATTTACTACAGGGGCTACGATAAGGGAATGTGTAAAGGTTATTAAAAAGGCAGGGGCAAGAAAGATATATGTCCTAACCTTTGCAAGGGTATAAAGTTTTTAAGAACAAAAACCTGATTCAGCCACGAATTTACACAAATATTCAAGAATTTAAAAAGTTTTTTAAAGATTAGTGTTAATTCGTGTTCATTCGTGGCTAAAGATTTTATAATTTCATACATAAATGAAACTTCTTTTAATTCTACCGAAAAATGAACGTAGTTACTGGGGACAGGTTTCCATGAGTGGAAGGGCGGGTTTTGTGCGTCTAAACCTCCCCACCATTGCTGCCCTTACCCCAAAGGAATGGGATGTAGAAATACTGGATGCCAGGGTCAAGCCTGTTGACTATAACGCAAATATAGATATTGTTGGCATAACAGGATTTACATCAGAGGTGCCGGGTGCCTATGAGATTGCAGATAATTTCAGAAAAAAAGGCGTAACGGTCGTAATGGGGGGTGTTCATGTCTCTGCCATGCCGGATGAAGCGCTTCAACATGCGGATGCTGTTGTTATTGGAGAGGCAGAGCTTGTATGGCATAAACTGCTTGATGATTTCAAAAAAGGTGAATTGAAACCAAGGTATAAAGCGGATATATTGTGCGACATGAAAAATATGGCTATTCCCCGCAGAGAACTCCTTGACAGGAAAATGTATTCCGGTTATTACACTTTGCAGGCAACCCGCGGCTGTCCATTTGACTGTGATTATTGTGCAGTTACTGCATTTTTTGGCAATGAATTCAGGGTAAGGCAGGTTGATGAGGTAATTGAAGAAATAAAGGGATTTAATTCAAAGGAATTTTTCTTTATGGACGACAACATTGTCGGAAGGCCCAAATATGCAAAAGAGCTTTTCCAAAAACTGTTACCCCTTAAGGTTATATGGGGGAGCCAGGCATCTATTACAATGGCAAAAAATCCTGAACTGCTGCAGTTTTATGCCAGGAGCGGCGGCAAATATGCATTTATAGGATTTGAGAGCCTTTCCCAGAAAAATCTTGAAAAAATGAATAAGGGGTGGAACTCTGCAGAAGGCTATAAAGAGGCGATAAAGAAGATACATGATGCAGGTATAAATATTGTGGGAAGTTTTGTATTTGGACTTGATGAAGATGACCCATCTGTGTTCAGGAATACGTTTGACTTTATAATGGAGACAAGGCTGGATGCAGCGCAATTCCATATACTCACCCCTCTCCCAGGGACGGTAACTTACAGCACCCTTGAAAAGGAGGGGAGGATAATTGACAGGGACTGGGCAAAATATCATACAGGTGAGGTTGTATTCCAGCCGAAGGGCATGACTGTTGAACAGTTGCAGAGCGGTTATTACTGGATATTCAGAAAGACGTATACTATTCCAAATATTTTAAAAAGGAGTTTAAGAAATCCAAGGGGTATTATCTATAGAATAGCAGCAAATTTAAGCTATAGGAAAAAGGCAATGAAGATGCCTGAGGTTTTGGTATGAAGACAGGGGCAGAAAAGATATATGCGCTAACCTTTGCAAGGGCATAAATCATTTGACTAAATCTAATAAAGATGTATACTTTTATTAAGTAAAAAACAATAAAGCAATAAAAGAATTGTTTCATCGCTTCACTATTCTATATGTTCGGTGTTTATCTGTGTCCATCTGTGGCTAATTATAATTTTTATTTTTTCTTGAGGGAGGTCTTATGGCAATAAAGGTTGGCATAAATGGTTTTGGAAGGATAGGTAGAAATCTTTTAAGGGCATCTCTGAATACAAAGGAGATAGATTTTGTTGCAGTGAACGATATAACTGATGCAAAGACACTTGCACATCTGCTCAAATACGATTCCATCCTTGGCAATCTGGATACAGATGTAAAGGCAGAGGATAATACAATTTCTGTAAGCGGTAAACCCCTTAAGGTATTGGCAGTATCTGATCCTTCACAGCTTCCATGGAAAGATTTGGGGGTTGACATCGTAGTGGAATCTACAGGCAGATTTACGGAAAAGGATGGTGCTTCAAAGCATCTGAGTGCGGGGGCAAAGAAGGTTATTATATCTGCACCTGCAAAAAATGAGGATATAACTATAGTCCTCGGTGTAAATGAAAAGTCTTACGACCCTAAAAAGCATCATGTATTATCCAATGCCTCATGCACAACAAATTGTCTTGCTCCTGTGGCAAAGGTTCTTTTAGAAAATTTTGGAATAAAGAGAGGATTGATGACAACCATACACTCTTATACAAATGACCAGAAGATTCTTGACCTTCCTCATAAAGACTTAAGAAGGGCAAGGGCTGCTGCATTATCCATGATACCAACTACGACAGGAGCTGCAAAGGCAGTCTCTCTCGTCCTTCCTCAGTTAAAGGGGAAGCTTGACGGTATGGCGATAAGGGTTCCTACACCAAATGTCTCGGTTGTTGACCTTGTTGCTGAATTGGATAAGGATACCACTGCCGAAGAGGTGAATGCAGCATTTAAAAAGGCTGCAGAGGGTGAACTTAAAGGTATCCTCCAGTACTGTGATGAACCATTGGTTTCTATAGATTTTAACGGAAATTCCAATTCATCTATTGTAGATGCCCTTTCAACAAAAGTAATAGAGAAAAAAATGGTTAAGGTTCTTGCATGGTATGACAATGAATGGGGATACTCATATAGGGTCAGGGATTTGATTTCGTATATAGCAGGGAAGGGGATGTAAATGAGAGACGAGGATGAAGGACGAGGGACGAAGAATAGGGGATAATTTCGTCCCTCGTCCTTCGTCCTTCATCTTTGGGGGTTATATGAAAAAGCTAACTATAGAAGATGTGAAGTTAAAAGGGAAGAGATGCTTTATCCGTGTTGACTTCAATGTCCCTTTAGACCAGTTTGGAAATATAACTGATGATACAAGGATAAAGGCGGCACTCCCTACAATAAACTATGCCATTGATGAAGGGGCAAAAGTAATCCTTGCCTCCCACATGGGCAGACCAAAAGGAATTGTGTCTCCCAATTTCAGCATGAATCTGATTTCAAAGAGACTCATGAGACTCCTCGGTAAAAATGTAATTATGGCTGAAGACTGTGTCGGTGATGGCGTAAAAAAGGTGATAGATGAGATGAAGCCGGGGGATGTTCTACTCCTTGAGAATTTGAGGTTTCATAAAGAGGAAGAAAAGAATGATGATGGATTTTCAAAGAAACTGGCGGAGATTGCAGATGTATATATTAATGATGCCTTTGGTTCTGCCCACAGGGCACATTCATCCACCCATGGAATTACAAAATATGTTCCTCAGGCCGCGGCTGGTTTCCTTTTAAAAAAGGAGATAATGTATTTTGAAAAGTCAGTATCAAATCCCACTCGCCCATTTGTTGCTATCCTCGGCGGCTCAAAGGCATCGGGCAAGATAGGGGTGCTTAATAATTTGGCAGACAAGGTCAATAAGGTAATAATAGGCGGTATGCTTTCGTTTACATTCTTAAAAGCCCTCGGCTATCATATGGGAGGTTCAAAGGTAGAGGATGATATGCTTGAAGAGGTTAAAAAGACAATGCAGAAGATGACAGAAAAAGGGGTCAAGTTTTATCTCCCTGTGGATTTTGTGGTTGCCGAGAGAATGGATATGAGGGCAGAGGCGAAGATTGTCCCGGCACAGGAGATACCAAATAGCTGGGTTGCCCTTGATATAGGGCCTGCAACCTCAACCCTTTTTACAGAGGCTCTATATAACGCCAAGACTATTATCTGGAATGGACCAATGGGTGTATTTGAAATGGATGCATTCAGCAGAGGGACAATGGCAATGGTTCATGCAGTGGCAAACTCCTTTGCATTGACAATAGTCGGCGGCGGCGATACAGATGTTGCGGTTCATAATGCAGGCGAGTCTGATAAGATTTCATATATATCTACAGGAGGCGGTGCGTTTCTGGAATTGCTTGAAGGCAAGGCACTGCCGGGCATTGAGGCATTGACAGATAAAAAAGAGTAGTGTCAGAGAGTCAAAGTGTCAGAGTGTCAGAGATGCTTTGACTCTTTGATACTTTGACACTTTGATACTTTTTATGAGAAAACCCCTTATTGTCGGAAACTGGAAGATGAACAATTCTACTGCTGAATCGGTTGATTTGGCAGAGAAGTTAAAAAAGGTAATAAAAGATATGGCAGGGGTAGAGGTTGTTGTAGCACCTCCTTTCACAGCGTTAGGTAGTGTAAGAAAGGCAATTAAAGGGTCAAATATAAAATTAGGGGCTCAGAATCTATTCTGGGAAGATAAGGGTGCATATACAGGAGAGGTATCTCCTTTAATGATTAGAGATTTGGATTGTGAATATGTTATAATCGGACATTCGGAGAGGAGAGAATACTTTAAAGAGTCTGATGAGATTGTAAATAAAAAAATCAAGGCGGCACTACGAAATAAACTCAAGGCTATTGTCTGTGTCGGAGAGTCTCTCAAAGAGAGGGAAGAGGACAAGACAATGCAGGTGATTGAATCACAATTAAAAAAAGGGTTAGAGGGAATTTCAACCCTGAACTTGATTCAGGGTGAAATCCGAAATCCGAAATCCGAAATCTTACTTACAATTGCCTATGAACCTGTATGGGCTATAGGGACAGGAAGGAATGCCACGCCGGCGCAGGCTAATGAGGTTCATACCTATATAAGAAAACTGTTGTCACAGATATTTAATGAAGATATTGCATCAAATATAAAAATATTGTATGGTGGAAGTGTAAAGCTGTCTAATTCTGCTGAGCTTATGTCTGAAAAGGAGATAGATGGTGCATTGGTAGGCGGGGCAAGTCTTGAGGCTGAATCCTTTACAGAGATAATAAGGTCAGCGTGTATGGTGTAGAATGACAATTGACAATTGTCGATTGACGAATTAAGGAATGTTTTTTCAATCATCATTCATTATTTGTCATTCGTCAATTTATAATGGGGGTTAAATGATAACTTTATTGACTGTTGCTCATGTAATTGTTGGCATATCTTTAATATTGGTTGTCCTTCTTCAAAGAGGGAAAGGGGCGAGTATGGGCGCTGCCTTTGGAGGGTCAAGTCAGACACTGTTTGGCAGCAGAGGTCCTCAGAGTTTTCTTGGCAAGCTTACAACTATAGCCGCAGTAGTGTTTATGCTCACTTCATTAAGCCTTGCCGTATTGTCTTCAAAGAAACCGACTGCGAGTATCATGCAAAAAAGTAATGTAACGGGTGCAAAACCAGCAGCCACAACCAATCCTGTAACACCTGCTCCCAAGAGCGAGGCACAATCGCAGGGGCAACCTCCTAAAAATACACCATAGGGAAAGAGTGTTAGTGAATAGTGTTTAAGTGGCTGCTTTTTCTCCAATCATTGCAAGTCTCCTGTCGGTTTCATTAATCCTTCTTATCAGCGAATTTATTATCCTTAAGGCAATATCAGGATAGTTTTCAAGTGTTTCCTTTAGTTTTTCTCCAGGGAATACCTTTACTATGCTCTTCCCCTTTGCCCTGACAGTGGCAACACGGGGCTCATTTGTAAGGGCACTCATCTCTCCAAAATATTCTCCGGGCTGTGTTATCTCACCTACAATCTTTTCATTCTTTGATATAATGAGCTGTCCCTGAATCAACTGATAAAAATTCTTATCTGTATTTCCCTCTCTTATAATAAGGTCTCCATCCTCAAATGTGAGTTCGTCGGGGTTCAAGAGATATGCAGGGAGTGCTTCTTTAGCCATGACTGTATTTTCTATCACCTGTTCTATTGTACTAATCCCTTCTCTCACTTTATTAAGGGCGTCCATTCTAAGTGTAATCATCCCCTCTTTTATTGCAATTTTTCTCAGATGGTCTTCCGGGACGCGGGAGACAATAGCCTTCTGAACGGCCTCAGTTATCTCCATCACTTCATATACACCAACTCTTCCTTTATAACCAGTGCCATTACATTTTGGACATCCCTTCCCGTGCATAATTTTGCCTTGAAGCGAAGGTATCTCATTTTCTGGAAATCCTATCTCTATGAGTTCTTCTTTATTTAGAGCAGCCACAGGCTCTTTACAGTTTGTGCAAATTCTGCGGAGTAGTCTCTGTGCCAATATAAGATTTACTGCCGCTGAAACCATGTAAGATGGAATTCCTATGTCAATCAATCTGCCGACAGTGGATGGGGTATCATTCGTATGGAGCGTAGTAAAAACGAGGTGACCTGTCATAGCTGCCTTTATACATATCTCGGCAGTCTCCATATCCCTTGTCTCACCAACAAGTATGATCTCAGGGTCCTGTCTTAAAAATGCCTTTAATGCCGCAGCATAAGTCATCCCTACTTCATTTCTTACAAGCACCTGATTTATCCCTGCGAAATTAAATTCTACAGGGTCCTCGGCAGTCAGTATCTTTACAGAAGGGTCATTTAATTTATTGATTGCAGAGTAAAGGGTATTGGTCTTCCCGCTTCCAGTTGGCCCTGTGATGACAATCATGCCCTGCGGCCGCTCAATGGCCTTATTAAACTTTCTGAGGGTATCCTCCGAAAAACCGAGCTTTTTAAAGTCCAGCATAAGGGATTCGGGGTTTAGTATTCGCATTACTATTGATTCCCCCCATAGTGTCGGCAGAACCGAGACTCTGAAATCAATAGACTTTGTCTTGCCCAGCTTCAATTTTATACGGCCATCCTGAGGCACCCGCCTTTCAGCTATATTGAGATTTGCCATTATCTTTATTCTTGAGATTATTGCATTCTTTATCTGGAGCGGGAGGGACATTGATTTATAGAGTGCACCATCAAGCCTGTATCTGACATAAAATATTTTTTCAAATGGTTCAATATGTATATCACTGACCCCTAATTTTATTGCCTTTGTCATTATTCCATTTACAAGTTTTATAATCGGTGCATCTCCTGCACCAAATGCCTCTTTAACCTCGTCTTCTTCCTTTTCTACATCAATTTCCTCAGTTACCTCGGATACCAGAGAACCAAAGTCATCCACCTCTTCAAAAACCACTTTCTCCTCTGTGTCTCCGCCAGGCTTTTTAAAGAAACTATGAAACTCCTCATCGCTTATCTTATAGTATTTTTTATAGGCGGTGGCGATTTCCTTTTCTGTAGCCAATGAAACCTTTATGGAGAGTTTTGTCTTCATCTGTATATCTTCTACCGCCCTGTTATTCGTGGGGTCAGATGTTGCAATGGAGAGGGTTCCATCTGTTACATTGATTGGGAAAACAAAATGCTCCTTTGCCGTTTCATAAGGGATGAGCTTTACAACATCCTCACTGACCTGCATTTCAGAAATATGAGAAACGGGGAAATTAAGCTGGCGGGAAAGGAAATTGATTATTGTCTCTTCATCAATAAATCCGAGAGTTACGATTATCTGTCCGAGTCTTCCACCGCTCTTTTTCTGAACGGCTAAAGCCTCGTCAAGCTGAAACTTTGTAATCTGTCCGTCTTTGCGTAGAAGATCACCAAGCCTTTCAGACTTAACTTCGTCTCTGACTGTCTTTTTAAAACTTGATTTTTTTTCTACTACCTCAGGCATAAACCTCTTTTAAATTTCATTTTAAGATGGTGAGTGAAGAATTGAGTTTGTACAAAATTTATTATAAAACAAGATGTCAATATGTCAAGCCTTTATCTCAACAATATGATATTATTAATCTAATGCAAAAAAAGACATTAAAATATATTATTGCAATCAATCTCATTATATTTATAGGCAGTATCGTCTTATTATTTTATTTTAGTAGCTTAGAAACTCCCGAAATACCTCCTGAAGTTGAAAAGGCGATTGAATCAAAAATATCAAATCCTGAACCTAAAGAGGTAGGGGATAATCTGACAGGTGAAATTACATATACAATAAATGCATCTTCACTTAAAGATTGGGTATATTTTGATTTTTCAAACGGGGCTGTTGTAAATATTTCTGACAGGGCATCTTCTGATTGGGATATGGGATTCAGGAGGGCAAAGATAATTTCAAACAGCGGTGCTTCAAACCCAAATGGCAGGGGTGGTATAGCGGCAATAGAAAATGCAGAATTTGAATCTGTCGGCGAGGCACCGGAATCAGGGTATATGACAGACATAAGTAAAAACGCCCTTGAGACAGAAAATCCTGCCACAGAAAGGTGGTATCTTTATAACTACATGACACATGAACTTAAGTCTAAAAAAAATATTTATATTATCCGCACGGCAGATGGTAAATATGCAAAAATGCAGATAATGAAATTTTACTGTGAGGGTCTGGCAGGGTGCTATACAATAAAGTATGTCTATCAGGGAAATGGGAGTAGGAGATTCAGTAAACTGTGAACGGTAATATGTTGTTGGCTTAGGGTCAGGAAGCCAGTTTGGTAACTGGATCAAAATTTAGTTTTACTATGTCTTTTTACATTTTTCACAAGATTCAATTCTTCTAAAAACGATGATAGGTTGTTAATCTCTTTATCTTCTAAAGACCAACCCAATTTATTTGCCTCTTTTTTAATCCCGTTTCTATTTATCTTTTCTTTTGCCTTTACAATATAATAAATTTTAGCAGCCTTAGAAAGCTTGTCATAGTCTTTGGACTCAGAATAAGTGCCTATTAAATTTAATTGCTCTAAAATATTGTTATATTGTGGATGTGATTTAATATCTGATAGTATCTCTTCTCCTTCATCTGTTAATTCATAAATATACCGTCTAACCTCTCCCCATACATCCCATACAGGAAAGCTTTCTTCTACCTCTTTTAGAAAACCTAAAGCTACAAGATTCTCTATAGCTACTGCAACCTCCGAACTATAAGGACCGTAATAATGAGGTTTAAAAGGGATGCCTAATCTTAAAAGCTCATTTAAAAAGAAGACCGTTTTTTGAAGAAGGGTCTTCCCAATAAATTTTCCATTATTATGTTTTATGATAGTTAAAATGATATATGAAGGTTCCATTCCCCACACCTCCTTTCCCCTTTGGCAGGTTATTATTTATACAATATTTTTTCTATGATGTCATTATTTTTTTTCTTTTCTTTTTCTTTTGACTTTTCATCAAGTTTATTTAATTCATTATAAGGGGCGTATACATGAAGTTCAATATTTTGATACGGTCCTTTGAAATTAAAAATTGACCATGAAATATCTCTAATTCGTTCAGCTGGTTTATCTTTTAATTTAACAAGTATTGTTTCATCATCTATTGAAAGCCCTTGAGGTTTTCCTATGGGATTTTTAATATCAACGATATTTATAATTACATGCTCTTTAGGTTTTTTTAGTTTTTCCGATATCTTAGCCTCCAATTCTTTTTTATCGTCTTCTTTTAAATTTGCATACTTATCTTTTAACTTTGCACCTTCAATTTCAGAAAGACGGCGTGAATGGAGCAATTTGAATAACCTCCTATCAGAGAGTCTCCTGAAAATCTCTTGAGAGTATTTATCTCCCTTCATTATTATTAACCCTATTAGATTTGAATCATAATAACGACAATATTGATCAATAAATTTTTTACTCCCATCATAACTATAAATACTTTCTACTGCCTTTAATCCATTTTTTATTGCCAGTTTTATTCCTCTTACAATCATTGAATCTGTAATTCCTCTGATTTTATGAAAATATATTTGAGCACTCATGTGGTATTTGGCAATTATTAATTGTTCCAAAGCATATATGCCTTCTTCATCTATTCCAAGATAAGTTTCATCGCCTTCAGAGATTACTCTCATACTCTCTATAATCTTTTCAAGATCGTATAGACCATACTTTACACCAGTATGGTAATTATCACGCAACAAGTAATCAAGTTTATCAGCATCAAGAGGTCCACTTACAATATCACTTTTAAAATTCTTTGGTTTCTTTTTTTGTAGAATATCAAGGATTTTCTCTCTTTTATCGGATATCAATTCTCCTAATTCCTCATTGTTTTTTATAATATCAAAAGTAACAAGTTCATGAATCTTTTCTCTATTATTACCAATATCAATCTTTGCTTTATCATAATAACATTCTAACAAGTATTCAGAAACATGAGAAAATGGTCCGTGTCCAATATCATGCAAAAGCGCAGCAAGACGGATAATCTCAATATCCTTTCCCGATAGATATTTCTTTTCTTTTAGCCTTTCTGCTATTTCTCCTGCTATATGCATTGTTCCTAAAGAATGTTCAAAGCGAGTATGATGTGCACCCGGGTAAACCAGATTAGCCATTGCAAGCTGGGATATTTTCCTTAATCGTTGAAAGATAGGTGTATTAATAATTTTTACTTCCAATGGCGTTCTTAATATAAGTCCATGAATTACATCCCTAATTTCATAAGTTTGTTTTCTTTTATATATTTTCATACTCCCTTTACTCCCATCTCCTCCATAACCCTCTCTACCAATGAATCCGCCAGTTTGTGGTCGTGGGTGCGGGTGAAGAAGGCTTGAAAGAGCTCATCCCTCAGCCCTTTTATATATCGCTCATATTCGTCAATGGCTTTTGTAAGCCTTATTTTGTCTTTTGGTAATTTTACGATGTAGCAATCTGGCTTTTGTGAATAGATGATAAATTTTGCTTCTTCAATGCCCTGTGCCGTATATTTAAAGCCGCTGTCAGATACAACCTCCTGCTGCCCCATGAAGTAATTTCCGAGTTTCAAAGGTTCATTTGAAATAGAGATTTCTTTTGCCTCCCCTTCGACTTTGCTCAGGGCAGGTTTTAGATACCTGCTGTCAATAAACTCCTCTGGAAATTTTCTTGGTCCATTTGGGATGATTTCGCTTATGACCTGCTCCATAAGCCTTTCAATATCCTTTTCGGTCTTTGCATTTTTGACTTTCTTTCTCATCCCTGCAAGCTCTATCCTTTCTCTAACCAGATCACAGAGCCCTTCATAGAGAGGTTTTAGGTATTTCTTCGGGTCAAGACCAATAGCCGATAGGACAAGACTGTCAAGCCTCTGCCTGTCCTTCATCTTGACTTCTTCAAAGATGGGTTTGATGGGACGGGTAAGGAGTTTATCAAAGGCTTTAAGGATTTCTTCTTTTTTTGTTTTAGAAATATTTTGAGCAAGAGGAACTAACAAATCCTCGATATCAGGACCATAAAATGTCAGCAACCCTTCACCGAGATTTAATCGCCCTGAGAGTTCAATCCCCAAAAATGTAATGGTAGAATTTAAAATGGCTTCGTATATGGATTTTTCTTTTCTTAACTTTATCTGTCCTTCAAAGACTGTGTGGTCTGCCAAACATCCTTTATTTACAGGAAAGAAAAATCTTGCATTAATAAATTGATTGATTAAAAAATCTGCAGGCTCTCTATCTCCTATATCATACCAGTTTTTCCTGCCTTGAACAGATGGCACTTCTGTGAATGGTATCCCGCCCTTTTTATATTTCCCCCTTTCCTTAGTGACCTGTTTTTCGCCCCATTTAATATAATTAAGCGCCCCGATTTTCCTCTCTCTTAAAAGTGTTTTTTTGTCTTTTGAGCATTTAAAGACCTTTATTTTTAAATTTGCAGGGTCTACCTGAAGGGTCTCAATATCTTTAGTGGATTTTATCAAAGGCACTGTGAACTCATCCTCTATCTGCCAGTGAACTATTTTATCATCAGTTAAAAAGAAGAATTCGTTTATCCCTGCCTTTACCCCATATTTTATTTCTGCCACTTCTTTTAATGGTAAGAACTTATCGCTGCATTTGTCTAAAATCTCAAAATAAACATCCGGTGACCTTAAGTATTGCCCCCATTTTGCCGTTTTACCAGATGATTCAAGATTTAACAGAAGCTCTCCCTGCCTTACAACTCTGATTCTAAAGTCTTCATCTTCATAAGTGGCTATACCCTTCAAGGTATTCTCAAATTTTGTCCCTTTGAGCTTGAAATATTCAGAGCCTGTCCTTTCGATTTTATGGACAATTTTATCAAGTCCTCCCCACCTTCTCATGGCATCCATCTTCATGTCCCAGGGAATGAGGTCTTTGAGACGCTTTTTGAGCTTCACAAATTTTACGAGGTGGTTGTCCCTGTCTTCCCTAATGGCAGCGGTTGAGCTGGTTAATGGTATTCTCTCGATGATGGTTACGACTGTATTTATTGCTGCATCCTCAAACCACGGCTCACAGCGGGATTCGAGTATAGCAATAATCTTAAAGTTTTTTAAAAAGAATTTCTGTAGTTCATAGCCGTAGGCAACATCGAGCCATGAGTTTGATGTTACGATCCCCATCCTTCCACCGTCTTCTTTTAAAAATCTTGCAGTATGAAAAAATAGATAGGCATATATATCTGCCTGACCAGATAGTTTGAGTCCATTGTTCTTATCAAACAGCTCAGGATATTCCCTTCTCCACCCCTCTGCTAATACCCTTTCAAGTCCTTTTTTATAACCCTTTAATCTCTTTTCAATCAACTCCTGACGAATATAGGGGAAATTTCCAACAGCAGCGTCAAAGGCAGGGAGTTTTTCTTCTATCATGAAATCCATATTATCTGCAGCCTTTGGTGGAGGGAATTTGAATGTATCTCCTGTCTTAACATCAAAAAAATCCTTTGATACAATCCTTGGAAAGTTTCTATAGTCCGAGATATTCTGACGGTAGAGGTTTATTGTGGCAAGCTCTGCAGGAAAATGTGCAACATCAATACCCCAGAGATTTGAAAGCAGAGCAGTGTGTGCCTTTTCTCCCATTGTCCTCATTTTATCGTAAGCCCTTATAATGAATGTCCCTGTGCCGCATGTCGGGTCAAGCACCTTTGAATCCTTTGTCTGAATGCAGAAGGCATTTATGAGGTCAACAATCTCTTCTCTCGTGAAATACTGACCGAGGGCATGACGCTCCTCAGGGGGTATCAGCTTCTCAAAGACATTTCCAATAACATCTTGAGGCATGTGGGAAAAGTTAAAGCGGTTAAGGTCGGAGATAAGAACGGCAAGAGGCTCAACTCCAGAAGGGGGTATTGTAATATTATCCGTAAAATCGTCTTCAAAGACTGCCTGATAATCAATCTGTCGTGCCATCTCAAAGTATTCCCTTAATTTTTCGTTTATCTGTGATGGGTCAATATCTTTGATGTTCATGGCTGGAAGGTCTGAGCGGAACCGTCTCAATGTAAGATAAAAAAGTATCTTACCGATAATGCGATAGACGACCTGTCTTGAGACAGTCTCATAAAAGGCAGGGTCATCATAGTTGGCAATAGCCTGTCTTACAGCCCAATCAAAGAGACCCTCTTTGAACTTCTTATCCCTTCCCATCTTTGTTATAAGGGACTGATAGATGTGAGGTATAAGGGTCTTTACTGCCTCTGTAAGGATATGGACAAAGAAGGTTGAGTCAACATCGATGAGATGAAGGTGTCCGTCACGGTGAAGGATGGAGAGGTCATAAAGTATATCCCTTGCCCTTCCTTTTAGAAGCTCCTGTTTTGATATAACCCAGAGGTCATTTGCCTCATTAACCGGAAGGATCGAGGGGTAAGTCTTAAGACGATGCTCATGAGTAACTTTTTCAATCCAGCCCGGCGTCCTCCAGATAACGGCGTCCTTCATGTTCCATGTTACAAAATAGTCTGCATTCATTGCCCTGGCTTTTTGGGCTGCATTTTCAAGAAG
>JACQBS010000117.1 GCA_016194325.1 Nitrospinota bacterium
GACTTCCTTTTTATTCCAAATGGAATAAAAACACGAATTCAGCGGCAGGAAGAACTGTGATACTGGGTTAAAAGGACGCTCATTCATCTTAAATATGTATTTCTCACACAGCCTGTCGAGAGGGACGCGCCAAAAGCGGCACCCCCCTCAACTTTACATTATATGGTATAATGAAAATATACTAAAAAATTGGAGTGGATGTGGAATCTCCTGAAGAATTTTCAATTAAATGGACCGACTATATGAAGTATAGAGCAAAATCAAGAGGATTTGAACTTTCAAAGATTGAAATATATTACGGCATTCTGGAGAGAGGTGCTTTGACACCACAACTCACCGTTTAATTGCGATAGGCAAACAAGATGACAGACTGGTCATGATCCCATATGAGAAGCATGGAAACAAAATAACGCCAGTCACAATTCATGTAACTACACGCCAGCAAATTAATTTCAGACTTAAAATTGGGAGGTTTAAATATGGATAAAACAAAAATGACATATTTTGAAGATGAAGATATTTTGCACATAGTTATTTCTGAAGGGAAAGAATCGGATAGTATTGAGTTGAGTCCGAATATTACGGCAGAATTAAATGAAAGCGGTGAATTAATCGGTATAGAGATATTAGAGGCAAGTTCTTTTCTTCGTGATTCTATATTAGAAACGACACAGGCAAAAATATTAAAATTAAAGACCTCGTATAACAATCAAATCCATCGGACAGGGTAAAACCCCGCCGCTGATTTAGTTCAAGCATTAAGTGTAAAAAGCATGCTTATAACATATAGTATCTGCATTCATGTTTAAGTTTCTAAGTCCTTTATACATTTTTCATCAGGTATCACAGCTTTTAATCTTGAACTTACTGCTTCTCTTCCTATTCCATAAAATTTTCCATTAGATTTTATTGTAGATGCGGCTGATTTACTGACTGAATTAAAGAAAAAATATAAATTATGCCTGATTTCATTCGGTGTTTTCCATTGACAACAATTTTTCGCGGGCTTATATTACACACATAAGAGTAATTTCCTGCCATTAAACTGCTGGAGGTTTACTATGAAAGCCTCTGACCTGCTTGTCAAGTGTCTTGAAAATGAAGGTGTGAAATATATCTTTGGTGTTACGGGAGAGGAGATTATGCATATCCTCAACTCCTTGAGAGGCTCCTCTATCAAGTTCGTAACTACAAGGCATGAGCAATGTGCGGCATTTATGGCAAGTGTTGTAGGGAGACTGACAGGTAAACCTGGCGTGTGTCTCGCTACATTAGGTCCAGGGGCAACAAATCTCACTACCGGGCTTGCTGATACCCAGCTTGATTATGCCCCTGTTGTAGCCATAACAGGTCAGACTAATCTCAGAAGGGCGCATAAAGAGACGAAACAGTTTGTAGATATAGTTAGCCATTTTAAACCAATAACCAAATGGAATGCACAGGTAGACAGGGCTGATGTCATACCTGAAGTGGTGAGGAAGGCGTTTAAGATCGCACAGGCAGAAAAGCCCGGGGCTTGCCATCTGGAGGTGCCATCTGATGTGGCGGGTGAAGATGTGGAGGGCCGCCCCATGCCTATCAGACAGGTCACCTATCCCTATCCGGATGAGAAGGTTCTCAAAGGGGCGGCCGAGATAATTAACCATGCAAGAAATCCTATAATCCTTGCAGGTAACGGGATTATCCGCAGTAACGCCTCTAAAGAACTTAGGAATTTTGTGCACCATACGCAGTTACCTGTGGCAAATACTTTTATGTCCATGGGGTCTGTGCCGGCTGATGACCCCCTGTGTCTCCTCTCTGTAGGCCTGCAGTCCCGCGATTATGTAAACTGTGGATTTGATGATGCCGATGTAGTTATTGCCATAGGGTATGATTTTACAGAATATGACCCGCAAGGCTGGAATCCTCAGGGGGATAAGAAGATTGTGCATGTGGATATCCTTCCTCCAGATGTAGATTTTCACTATACACCTGCGGTAGAGCTCTTAGGAGATATCCGTGAGAGTCTCAGATTATTGATAGGGAGAACAAAACCAAAGATTAGCTCCGCGAGAAAAGTCCTGAGAGACTATATTCTTCGTGAGATTGAGGAATGTGCGAGGGATGAAGGTTTTCCGATTAAACCTCAGAGGATAATTAATGATATACGGAGTGTCCTGAGCAGGGATGATATTTTGGTGAGTGATGTAGGGGCACATTTGATCTGGGTTGCAAGGATGTATCAGGCTTATGAGCCGAATTCGGTGCTGATTTCCTTTGGTTTTGCCTCAATGGGATTTGGCGTGCCGGCTGCCATTTCTGCAAAGCTATTGAATCCAGAAAAAAAGGTTGTTGCCGTATGTGGTGACGGCGGATTTATGATGACCTCTATGGAGCTTGAGACAGCATGCCGCCTCAAGACCCCATTTACAGTGGTTATTTTCAACGATAATGGTTACGGCCTCATAAAGTGGAAGCAGGTTAACGAATTTGGAGTGGACTTTGGTTCTGATTTCAACAATCCGGACTTTGTCAAATATGCAGAGAGTTTTGGCATGAAAGGCTACCATATATCCAGCACAAGAGAACTCCTTCCTGCACTTAAAGATTCTCTGAAGCAGACGGTGCCAACAATTATAGATGTTCCGGTTGACTACAGAGAAAATCTAAGACTCTCGGAGAAACTCGGCAACATCATCTGCCCTGTTGGCTAATAAACCACCCATACCTTTTATTCTCGCCAATCTCCGCCATCACTATTTTTATCTGCCCGGAATGGCTGATAAAGTCTTTACATAGGAAGCAATGACCTCTACCATATTATTGGTAAATGCCCTTCCAAAGATTGGCATATTTCTATCTTCTTTTTTCGTTAATCCTTTAACATGAGCCAAAATGTCCTGTTCGGTTAATTTAGACATTAAAGCGGGGTCATTCAGGACAGCAGGTTTAGCCACTAATCCTCTTGCAGCCCATCCCTTTCCATCTCCTGAAATGCCATGGCAGGATGAGCAATAACGGAGGTAATATATCTTTCCCCTTTCCAATGGTTCTTTAAATCTCTTTGCCCTTTCCTGAGGAGAGGGAGACTTTAGAGGTCCCTTGTAAACTGCTATTGTCCTGAGGTAATAAACAATATTCCAACCTACGGATTCTGGTATTTCGTTACCCTGACCAGGCATCTGGAGATAGGGAAATGCATCTTCTCCATAGCGAATTATCTTTACGATTTCATCACCTGATAACAGGGACATATAGGCTTTATCCGTCAGGTCACGGGGTGAAATCCCGCTGATCACGGCACCGGGGCCATCCCCTGTTCCTGTCTCGTCATGACAGACACTGCAATATTTTTTGTATGCTTCTTTGCCTTTCTTTATCCTCTCATCATCTTGTGCCATGGCATACCGGTTTGTGAATATTGAGAGAATCGCAATAATACAGAGAGTTATATAAATTATCCTTAAAGAAAAGATTGTATATAAAAATTCACTTCGACGCATCAGGGTTGTCTCCATTACGAGTGCCGTTACAACTTGACATAGCCGACATAGTCTTTCAATAACAAATTACGAATTATGAATTAGAAATTTAGGAATTATTCCTTAATAAGAGAAATTAGTTGTAACGGCACGAGCAAAATATACAATTAAATCGGCAAAATGTCAAATCCAGTCTACATATTTATCTGCGGGGGAGGTCTGTGGTTATTTCTTTTCTGCCTCAACTGTAATACTAACTATCTTCAATACTGTGCCAATACTTTTTACCATCTTGTCTGCCAATTTTGCAATAGGGTCGTTACTATCGAGGCAGTTTGAATCGCTTTTTTGTAAGATAGCGGGATTGGAGAGACCTGCATCTTCTATCATTTTCAGATAGTCATCCATCTGAACCGCACCTGCAATACATCCCACATAGGCATTCGCATTATTCTTAATCCACGATGGCAATTTCCCTGTCAGGACAATATCGGATACAATCATCCTGCCGCCGTGCTTCAAGACCCTGTAGATTTCTTTAAAGACTTTTCTTTTATCCGGTGCAAGATTTATAACGCAATTACTGATAACAACATCTACGGAATTGTCCTCTACAGGCAGATTTTCTATATCTCCCGGTCTGAATTCTACATTTTTGAAATTCTCCTTTCCGGCATTCTCCCTCGCCCTTTCTATCATTTCAGGCGTCATGTCTATACCAATAACCCTCCCTGTCTCACCGACTCTTTTAGCTGCAAGGAAACAGTCTATTCCTGCACCTGAGCCTAAATCAAGAGGATATACTATATTTAGTTGAAATTGAAAAAGTGGCTCCCATGTGGAATAATCCACATACCTAATAAAAAGAAAGGAGCCACAAATGAAGGATAGCACAAAGAAAAGGAAAAAAGC
>JACQBS010000118.1 GCA_016194325.1 Nitrospinota bacterium
GTATTCGGCTAATCCCTTTTTTGATAATACTTCCGTTATTGATGCTGTTAGTGTGGTCTTGCCGTGATCTACATGCCCTATCGTCCCCACATTTACATGCGGCTTCGTCCTTTCAAATTTCTCCTTTGCCATATGCCCTCCTTATAATAATTATGACCTATGAATTATAAATTACGAATCCTTAACTTTTCAATTCGTAATTTTAATTATTCTCAAGCCCACGACCGGGATTGAACCGGTGACCTCTTCCTTACCAAGGAAGCGCTCCACCACTGAGCTACGCGGGCATAGAGCGGGAAACGGGATTCGAACCCGCGACCCTCAGCTTGGAAGGCTGATGCTCTACCAACTGAGCTATTCCCGCAAAAAAAGTTTAGAGTTATGAGTTCGGAGTTCTGAGTAAAAACCTTCTATTAAATATTTCTTTTAACCCCGAACCCCCAACTCTAAACTCCTAACTCTCTAGTGGGGAGGGGAGGATTCGAACCTCCGAAGGCATCGCCGACAGATTTACAGTCTGTTCCCTTTGGCCACTCGGGAACCTCCCCTTGGAGCTGGCGAAGGGATTTGAACCCCCGACCTGCTGATTACAAATCAGCTGCTCTACCAACTGAGCTACGCCAGCATGAAAATAAATTTTTATTATATTGGTTTATCTTTTTTATGTCAACTATTTTTTGCAGGATTTTTTAAATACTAAAGAGACATCGCTATTGACTTGAAATATCAGCAGTAATTAACATGTCTTATTTTATTGAAGACAATACTTCTCCATATGTCCTGTAAGCATCACCACTAAATAAAACAAAACGAACAAACTCAATTTCTGGATGAAATTTAATATAATCAATTACTGCAGACAATGCAATCTTTGCTGCATCTCTTATCGGATAGCCATAGGCACCTGTGCTTATAGATGGAAAGGCAATACTCTTTATTTTATTTTCTGATGCAAGTCTAAGGCTGTATTTATATGCACCGTATAGGAGTTCCGCCTCTCCATGTCTCCCATCACTATAAACAGGACCTACAGCGTGGATTACATATTTTGCCTTCAAGTTGCCACCTGCAGTTATCCTTGCCTCGCCTGTTGGACAGCCGCCTATCTTTCTGCACTCTTCCATTATCTCCGGACCGCCAGCCCTGTGGATAGCACCGTCAACACCACCACCCCCGGCAAGCCTTGAATTTGCGGCATTGACAATTGCCTCTGTATCCTGTTTTGTAATATCCCCTTCAACCAATTCAAGCACTGTTTTATTTATCAAGACCTTCATAAATACAGATAAAATGAGTCCGACTTGCTTGTCATTGCGAGCCGAAGGCGAAGCAATCTCTAACATTGAATTTCCTATACATTTAATTAATCTTTGATATAACAGGCAGTACAAGGGGCTCTCCCCTTGCCAGTCTTTGGAAGTTTTTTTGAGGATTATATCTTTTCAAAAGCCAGAGCGGAATTTCATTTTCTTCACACAGCTTCCATATGGTCTCACCGCGTCTTATTTCATATGAAGTCGTCCCATCTACTTTATAATTGGAGAAGAAGTCCTCCTGAATTGCCATGTGGTATTCAGCCCTTTTTTCCTCAAACTCATCTTTCGCAGCAGATATGAAAGGTATCTTTATCCTCTGTCCGATTCTTAAACCAGCCCTCCTCCTCAAGCCGTTTACATCCTTTAACCTTTGAACTGATACACCGCTCCAGTCGGCATAATGCCCTATAGTCTCATCGGTCTCTACATTTATATAACCGAAGGTAATCTTTTTTGAATTAAATCCTTCGGGGAGAGCAACCTCATATGCAGCCCTTTGAAATCCTGTTGAAGGGGTTAAACTTTTAATCTTTGATTCTGCCGATAGATGCATATTTTCTTTATTTGTCTCAGATGTAGATTTTACCAGATTTCTTTCTTTTGAAATAAGTTTCATCTCTCCAGCGTCAGATTTAATTGGAATTCTTGCACTCTTTTGATATTGGGTATTCGCCTCGCCTCTTGCCGCATCTTTTCCATAAGCCAATTCAGGAAGTTTTAAAGTCTGCCCGGGGTAAATACGGTTTATATTATCCAGCTCATTTATATCCATTATAGCTGAGACTGTAATATTATTTCTCTGGGCTATTGTAGTTAAGGTATCCCCATATTCAACTGTATGCCATGAAGAGTGTTTTTGAGGTTGATTAATCATATTTTTAGGCAGGGAAGCATACATATTACCAATATCAAATGACCTCCCCCTTGGTATCTTCAATTCAAATCCCTTTGGTATAAACCGTCTTGAGACAAATACAGGAGGCCTTAAGGCAGGGTTAAGATATTTTATTTCGTCTTTATTTAATCCCATATGTTTGCTTATGCCGGCAATATCCAGATAACTTTCAACCTTAACCACATTGTATTCAACAGGCTTTTCAAATTCTATATCTCCAAAATATTTTTTATAATTTCTTGAAACATCCAATGCGGCAAGAAATTCACAAAAGAAATTCTTTGATGCAAATCCAAACATGCGGCTGCGGTAACCATTAATCACATCTGTTACATCTTCCCCCATCCTCTCTTTTGCCCTTTTCATTCCGCTCAATCCATGATTATATGCAATTATAGCAAGCGGCCAACTGCCAAGCTCTTCATAGTTCCTCTTTAATAGCTTTGCAGCGGCAACAGTTGAGAAAATAGGGTCTCTCCTTTCATCAACAACATAATTGATTGTCATGAACAGTCTTCCCGTAGACCTCATAAACTGCCATACACCTGCCGCACCTACACTGGAATATGCCTCATAATTGAAGGATGATTCCACATGAGGCAGTGCAGTTAATTCCTCAGGAAGATTATAACCCCTGAAAATCTCCTTCATCTTTTCTATATATCTCCCTGACCTTTTTAATCCTTCAATAAACCTGTCTTTCTGTCCCAACTGACAGCGGAGATTTCCGGCAGCAATTATAAATTTATTCGGATTATCAATCCCATCAAACTTCCTATAAACCTCAATCTCTTCACCGATTAGCAGACCGCCCTTCTTAAGTTTATTATGAATATTAGTTAAGATTGCCCTGTATTTCCTCCTTACCTCATTTACCTTGCCCCTCCTCATCTTATTGCCATAGCCGCCGCCACCTACATCCACAACATCATAAATTACATTCAGATTATCCTTATCATGGACTACAACCTGATTTGTTGTAAATTCTGAGTATATCCTTTTCCAGAAATTAACATTGGTTTGCAGGCTGGAAGGGACATGAAAAAGATTGGCATCAGGGGTGCTTAATTCTTCAATGAGTTTTGAATCATCTTCTGCTGGGATTGTTTCGGTTGAATCTTCCGATTCCTCAAGAAAGGCTGAATCATCCTGTTCCAGATTTTCCTCAGATACATCTCCAGTATTACTCAATGCAGGTCTTGAAATAGATATGAAAAATAAAAAAGATAAAAAGATTAGAAATGTTTTCTTCATATTCCCCCTTTATTAAAATCGCTTATATTAAAATCCTTTCCTGCACAAATGTCAAGGGAAAAGCTACCTTCTATTAAAATTATCGTAAAAAAAACATTAAAAGTTTAATCCCAAATTAATTGACTTGATGCAATGGTTTTTGATAGATTCATTAAATGAAAGAGATTCTCCAAGATATTTTAAAATCAGCCCTGAATAAAACAATAAATTCAGGGGAGCTCAGCATACCGAAAATTCCATCATTTGCAGTTGAAAAGCCAAGGGAAGAAAAGTTTGGTGATTTTTATACAAATATTGCAATGGTTGTTGCCCCGCAGGCGTCAAAAAAACCAAGGGATGTGGCAAACCTCATAATAAATAATCTGAACGGCTATTCAAATATTATCTCAAAGGTTGAAATTGCAGGTCCATGTTTTATAAATTTCTTCATGACTCAGGACTTCTGGTTAGAGGCATTAAGAGAGGTCATCAAAAAAGGGGATGAATACGGCTCATTGACAATCGGGGCAAATGAAAAGATTCAGGTGGAGTTTGTAAGTGCAAACCCTACAGGGCCATTGCATGTGGGGCATGGGAGGGGGGCAGTAATCGGCGATGTTCTTGCCAACATCCTCAAAAAGGCAGGATATGATGTCCTCAGGGAATATTATATAAATGATGTCGGATTACAGATGGAGACCCTCGGTCGTTCTACACTGATAAGATACAAGCAATCATTGGGGGAGCAGATAGAATTCCCGCAGAATGGATACAAAGGGGATTATATAAACGATATCGCAAAGGATATAATCTTAAAGAAAGGGAAACATTTTCTGCAGGTGCCGGAAAAGGAAGCACTTCCATTTTTTATAGAATTTACTGCAGATGTAATCCTTGACGGGATAAAAAAAGACCTGGAAGATTTTGGCGTGAGATTTGACCGCTGGTATAGTGAAAAGACACTTCATGAAAGAGGCATGGTAGATAAAGTGATAGGCTGGCTCAAAGGTAAAGATTTTATCTATGAAAAAGATGATGCACTCTGGCTCAAGGCAAGTGCATTTGGCGATGAGAAGGACAGGGTTGTAAGGAGGGGGACAGGATACTATACATATCTTGCCTCTGACATCGCATATCACAAAGAAAAATATGAAAGGGGATTTAAAAAGGTAATTAATATATGGGGGGCAGACCATCACGGCTATGTCCCGAGGATGAGGTCTGCAATAAAGGCACTTGGATTTGATGAAAAATCTTTCAGCGTCCTTCTTGTGCAGTTAGTAAATTTAAAAAAGGGGGGGCAGATTTTATCAATGTCAACCCGAAGCGGCGAATTCACAGAACTCTCTCAGGTAATAAAAGATGTTGGTAAAGATGCTACGAGATTTTTTTGCATGATGAGGAGTTCAGACAGCCACCTCGATTTTGACCTTGACCTGGCCAAAAAGCAATCTTCAGAAAATCCTGTATATTATGTCCAGTATGCACATGCAAGGATAAGAAGCATCTTCAGACAGGCAGAAGAAAATAAGCTGCAAGACTTGAGACTTGAAACCTGCAACTTAAAACTTCTAAAACTCACTGAAGAACTTTCCATAATTAAAAAAATTCTCGCCTTCCCGGAATTAATTGAGAAGATGGCATTATCACTTGAGCCACATTTGATTACCCACTACCTGCTGGATTTATGTGGTGAGTTCCACAGCTACTATAAAAAACACAGGATTATATCGGATGATAAAGATTTGACTAATGCAAGATTAATGCTGATAAAGGCATTGGGGGTTGTTATAAAAAACTCACTTGATATTCTCGGTGTGGCAGCACCGGAGGAGATGTAATAGATAAAATTGATTATAACTGAGGACAAAATGGCGTACAATGTTTTTATAAGTCACAGCACGCATGACCAAGGACTGGTTATATCTCTTGCAAGCTTAATTTCAAAATATGGAATAGGGGTATTTGTTGCAGAATGGTATCTTAGTCCAGGTGAGAGGCTTGACAATAAGGTTTTCGACCAGATAAATAATTCGGATTGTGTTGTTGTTCTGCTAACGCACAAAGGTATAAGATCTAATTGGGTGCAGCAAGAGGTCGGCTATGCATTGAACTCGCAAAAACCTCTTATCCCTCTTGTAGAAAAAGGAATTGACCAAAAAGATTTAGGTGCTTTACAGGGTAAAGAATATATAGAATATGATCCTTATCAGCCCTATCAAGCTTTGACTCGCACAGCTACTTATGTAAGCTCTTTGCATCTAAAAAAAACAGAAAAAGAAAAGGCGCTGCTTGTTGCCGGAGGTATCCTTGCCTTTTTACTTTTACTATCAGAGGAGAAGAAATGATGGAGGTTCTCATAAAAAGTCAAAACAAAATTAGCCCTTACAACTATGATAACCCTTTTATCCTTATGGCTAATTTTTGACTTTTTACGAGGTTATTATGAATACAATTTCTTATATTCCATCAAAGGATGAACTGTTTGTAAAATTTCGTCCTGTAACAAAAAGACCATCAAAGGAAATTGGACGATTTAAGTTATGGTGGGATAGGGAGGGCAATATTTGTGCTATCTATATTAAAGATTTTACGATAGAGTTGGAAGAATTCAAGAAAAATCTAAATATGGCAAGGTTAAGCGGTATCTGGAAAGATATAAAGATTACAGATAAAGAGATTAAAGAAGGGCGAAAAAAGCTTCTTAAACAACTTGAGGAGAAATGGTAATGCCGTATGTTACCGATACTCACTCTCTTGTATGGTATATGACGGATGACCCTAAACTTTCTGAACAGGCAAAAAAAGCCTTTCAGAAAGTTGATAATTTTCAGGACACTATCTTTATTCCCTGTATTGTTTTTTTTGAATTAGTTTACCTCATTGAAAAGAGAAAAATTACCGCTGATTTTGATATATTTTTTAGATTAGTATCATCGGCAAAAAATTATAAAATAGAGCCGCTTTGTTTGCCAATTATTGATAAGAGCAGGCAAATTTCAAAGGAAAGTATCGCTGACCCATGGGATAGATTGATTGTTGCTACCTCACTGCACCTGAATTTACCCTTGATAACCCGCGATATGTCTATAAGAAAACTTGGATTAAAGATTGTATGGTAATAAATTATAGAATATAATTCTTTATGTTTAAAAATTTTGAAATAAAATTAAATAATATACAGTCAATAATACTTGTAATAAGCATATTTACCATAGGTATATTGAGTTTTGCCCTTGGGTTTTTAATCGGGAAAGATTCACCTTCAGGAGTTATCACCTTAAAAACTGAACAGCCAAAAACAACCGCCTCACTTGAAAAGAAGGATAGTGATATCATTCATCTCCCATTACCCCGTATAGAGGAAGAACAGGAGGCTAAAACAGCAAAGGTAACACCTAAAGAAACTGAAAAACCTGTTCAACAGGCTCAGGATAAGGAACTGACATTTTTCAAAACACTTCCCGATACAAAGAAAACCGAAGGGGGGAAAAATAAAGACGAAAAAAAGATAAAAGATGCTCAAAAGAAGGCTGCAAGTCAAAGCCTAAGCAGCACCACTCCTGATATATTTCCGCACAAAGGGGGGGCACAATCAACTCCCCTATTACATAAAAATACTGATGAGAAAAAAACAGCAGATAACCGCAGCATTAAACCTGAAACCCGTCCTGCTTCTACTGCCTCTACACAGCTTTCATACACTGTCCAGGCAGGTTCCTTTAAAACTATGAATGAGGCATCAACTTTTAAATCCAAGTTAGACAAGAAGGGTTATCACACATACATAACAACTTATGATACACCAGATGGCAAATGGTTCAGGGTCAGGATAGGGCAATTCAAGACAAAAGATGAGGCAGAGTCTTTGATCAAAAAACTCAAGTCGGAAGAAAATCTTGCTTCATTCATAACTCAGTATAAATAAACCTTAATCATTTCATCACCTCACTACTGCTTTTGCAATCTTTACTTATAAATATCATGGGTGCCAATATCTAAAAATAAAACTTCTTCATCGTTAAGAAGTCGCCAGTTCAACAATGAAGTGCAACACTTGGGAAGCAGAAAGGAGAAATGCTATCCTAAGTGTCTATGACAAAACGATACAATCACCTAACCTTGTCTGAAAGAGATCAAATTACGATAATGCTGTATGAGGGGAGAAAGAGTTCTTGATATTCCTTTAAGGATAAAATTACAACTCCACCCTGTTTTTCTATTTTCTCTCTATCAATAGTAACTGTAGCCATGCATTTAATATATCACCACCTCTAAAGTAAAGTCAAACAGTGCCCCCTACCTACCTCACCACAGCTTTTATAATCTTCACCACCAACCTCAATCTTTCCTCATCCGCCTCTTTAAGCAGAGAGTTTAAGGTTTCTTTTAACTCTCGCTGGCTGGGTGCTTTGTGTGAAAATTCAAAGAGGTCTTTTATATCAACATTCAAGACATCAGCTAATCTCTCCAGTGTATCAAGGGATGGAAAACCTCGCCCTACCTCTATCCTGCTAAGGTGTTTGGGGTCTATGTTAATCTTTTCCGATAATTCTTCTTGCGATAATTTTCTTAATTTTCTAATCTCCTTAATCCTACTACCGAGCAACTCTTTCGTTGTTTTCATAAATCCCTCCAAGATTCTATAATCATTAAATTTTTAGAGGGATTTATAAACTATATTAAATATAGAAATATCTTGACAAATACTATAATAAATATAGGATATACTCGTAAAATATAGATAATGAGTCATATTACCTACTTTAATAGCAGTGTGTTGAATTTAGAATCAACCAGCCTGCAGAAAGGAGTTTTATGGCTTCATAAAAAGCTGGCAAGTTTCTTTTACTCGGTTAGCTATATCTTACAAAAAGAGAATAGTTCAATCTTATCAAACATGAGGGAGGTCTATTATGGATTTAAAAATTGAAAAACATGGGCCTACAGTTGTAATGATTTCACTTAATAACGAATCTTGTCTACTATCAAATGAGACGGTTGTAGAGTTACAGAATGCAGAGACAATCGGCCCATTTCAAAATAAATTGGTAATAGAAATAATGAAGCAAAATGTTGAGATGGCTGAAGCATTAAAAGGTCTTTTTAAAAATCCTCCGGTAGCATTTGAAATAATGGATAAAATAAAAGCATTTACCTTTTAAGTATCAACTTCTGAGGAGTAATAAGAGATGGTAATTAAGAAAACAGCAAGGAAACTTTATACCTGCGGTGAGTGTATATACTGTGACAAAGCCAATTGTGTATGCAAACACGAAAAGATGAATAAGATATATGTTACTGCTGACTCACTGGCTCTATGCGGTGGTAAATATTTCGTGCCACTGGATGATTATGAACATAATTAATCTATGAAGGAGGTTTTGCTATGAGAATAAGGATAAGCCTAAAACCTGTAATCCCACTATTTCTTTTAGTATTTTTAGCTGCGTGTGGAAACTTAAAGCAGTTAGAAGCCGAAAAGAAAAGACTTCAAATAGAAAATGAGACTTTAAAAAACGAAGTTAAGCAACTGACCAACGAGAACAATAAATTCAAATCAGAGCTTGATAGCGTAAAAGCTGAATTAGAGGACTTAAAGCAAACTGACCAATACTTATTTTCAAAGGCAAAAGAACATTTTGAGTCTGCTGATTTAAAAAAGGGTTTATCTGCTAATGAGATATCCTCTAATCTTAAAGCTGCAAAGGAGTTACTTGATAAGCTCTTAACGAGATTTCCAAATTCCACATATAAAGTTCAGACGACTGGGCTTTTGAAAGAAGTTAATAACAAGATAGCTATTATTGATGCTGTTGAACACGGAGAGAGTGAGATAAAAAGAGCCATATCAAGCCGAGAGTTTGATAAAGCATGGGCAACGCTGAAATCTATCAAAAACTATATTTCTGTAGATAGCTACAATGAGACTGCTAAGATTATAGATAAGGTAAAGGAAGAGCCTGTTTACGCAACAATAGCAGATATAGATGACTCTCGCTCTAATTTTCAGTCTGGACAAAAAATTATAGTATCAGGCTATGCATTTTGGGTGGGTCGCTTAGGTCATAATATTGATCTTTGTGAGAAGGTTTGTGGCGCGGGTATATGTATTTCTGTGGATACTCTCTCTTCTGGTATTTCTAAAGATACCGTCAGACAATTAAAGAGATCCGATTGTTCGGATAGCCTTTATGTAACAATCATCGGTGAAGTTGGTGGTTATACTTTCCATGCAGAGAACGTCGAAATTAAGTAGATCGTAACTTCTAATTGTTTCTGAAATAAATCCAAGAAGAGGTTCAATGGTAGAAGAAGATATTGAACGGGAAGCCGATTCAGAATCTAAGAAATTCATCTTAAAACCTAACATAATGAAAATACAATTATGGAAGACCTGACTAATGAATTTCACAACAGAGCTAGAGATATTGCAAATGATTTATATAGACAGCTTCTAACTCTTTCAACAGGAATCATTGCAGCATTTTTCTATCTTACGCTGGACAAAAGAACTGACTTGAAAGACATTGAGAAAGTATTAATTCTTATAGAAATAACACTTTTTGGACTCTCAATGCTATGCACAATACTGGGTATGCAATGGGACGCAAGTAAAAACTATTTTCTTGGAAAAATAAACGATACAGCAGAACGAAATATCGAAGACGAAAATATAAGGCTGAAAGAAAAGTATGATAATAAACAGTTAAAGGCAAAACTATACGCAAGGGTATTCTTCTTATTAGGGATACTTGGAGCAATTATATTTTTAACAGCATATTTATTTTTCTAATTCTGGCATTCACCTTACGTCAGTTTGCTCTCCTATCTTAATAGAAAAAAGATGAGGTAAGATGACTATTAAATCAATGAATAATTTATTTTTAGTGCTAATCGCATTCTTTATTGCTTGTTCTTCTTTACCAATAAGTTCTTCAAAAGGCGGAGTTGAAACCACTTCTTTCGGAAAAGGCTCTAATAAAAATGAGGCTCTGAACGATGCCTTTAGAAACGCAGTTGAATATGTTTCAGGTGTAATTGTATATGACGAGACAAAGGTTCAAGCGGGGTAATGGCGTATGAATTGGATTATAAGATTAGTTATTCTAATATCATTTTTAGTATCCTGTTCAAGTAAAGGCACTCTCAATCTAACAGATATACAGACTTCTGCAACTATATATTCTATTGATGACTTACCAAAACCAACCTTTTCTTTTGAAGATATTAAGAAAGCAGGCGCTATTATCGTTTTAGGAGAGTCCGCCCCCGGGCAAAACCAACATAATGCTCTTACATCAGCAAGAGGAGTGGCACAGAGGGATTTACTTGAAAAAATAAATGGAGTAAAAGTTAGTTCGGAAACTATTGTTGAAAAAGGAATACTGACTAAAGATGAAATAAGACTGCTTGTGAGCGGACACATAAAAAGTTTAGATTGTGGAGCATATTACGATAGAGTGCAAGGTATCGGTTATTATTGTGTTCAACTGCCGATTAAGTAGTAACTTGGGAGGCTTTATGAAAAAAATGTTTTTAGTAGTATTGATGGTGTTTGTAGTAAGTTGTGCAAGTTCTTCACTTAATCTTTCTGGGGGTGGGGTAGAAATAGCTGCTACTGGAAGTGGTTCTACTAAAGAGGAAGCTCTTAATAACGCTTTTAAGGATGCGGTTCAAAAGGTATCTGGGACAGTTATACATAGTGAGAGTAAGATTAAGAACAGGCAATTGATGGATGAAAAGGTGTTGGCTTATAGTAAAGGTTTTATTAAAGGGTATAAAGTGGTCCTTTATACAGGGGATGAGATAACGATTAGGGCTGTAGTATCGCCTAAATTGGTTATTGACGCTTTAATTGACTTTAACATAGTTGACAGTGATGCTGTGGAGAGAGATTTAACTAAGCTTGATTTTGCTCAGCATAAAATAATAGATAATTTTAAACTAATGGAAAAGTTTATTGGAAATTCTTCTGATTACTTCGATAGAGCCTATAAGATGAAGCTTACTGGGTATAAGATTACGAGTGTAGGGCAGAATGGTGCTTCTGGTTATTGGATAGTAGATATTTCATTAAAGAGTCAATTCTGGGACACATGGCTGGATTTATTGAAGAATGCTGAGATTGAATATCATTCAGGAGCTATATCACAAGGTTTATATTATGGATGTTCTAAGGGTAAGTATCCAGATTATACCGTTCCAGCAGAGTTTGGGTTTTTACCATTAGTAGAATTTGATATACCTATAGAATATAACCGATATGGGGGAAATAACAGTGCTAAAGTAATTCTTGATAAGAATATGATGGAATGTGTCAGTTGTAGTGTAAATGATGTTGACTGGACTGATGGGGGTTGTGGAGGAATAGGGTCAGTTGTAGGTAGTGTTCCTGAATTTAAAGTATTCGGTAGTTCTACTATCATTAAAGTTCCTTTTATTGGAGAAGATAAGTCTTCACTTGAAAGCACTTTAAAAAATGGGTATCCACCTATATCGCCTCGTATTGGAAGAAATCCTTTAGATACACAGGATATAAAAATACTCCATAGAAAAGAGAGGAAATAAGTAAATAATAAGGAAGGATATGTGCTATATGAAACACCCATGCCTCAAAGATGCACAAAGAATGATGAAAATGTCATTGCGAGCCGAAGGCGAAGCAATCTCAAAAGCTGAGATTCCTCGCTCCGCTCGGAATGACAGAGAAGGGGGATTTTCATGTGAAAAAAAATTAAAAATCTGTGTCAATCTGTGGCTATGCGTAATTTAGGATGAAATAGATTATGTCTTCAATTCAATAAACAATCAGATTTCATTTATATCCAGAATATTTCAACCAACTGCTCAACCTTTTTAAACTCCGGATCGCCAGTTACTACAATAGCCTTATACTCTATGGCAGAGGCAAGAACAAAACAGTCGGCATAAGAAATGCTGTATTGAGCTTTATATTCTGCTGCTTGAAATATCAAGTTATTGGATGCCGATAAAATAATGAAGTTTAACCTTTCAATATTTGCCAGAACTTCAATTTTTTTCTGGTTACCAAATTCTCTCTTGGTGGAATAAATTATTTCGCCAACATTAATAGCATTGATGTATTTTGTAACTCCTGCTTTCTTTATATCTTCAAGGAGATGAGCAATTTTTTCATACCCCTTTTCCTTCTGGAATAACTTTAAAAGGGCGTAACTGTCAAATATAAAAGGACCTTTTCGCATTATTTAAAATCTCCTCTGCGTTCTTTAAGAAGCCTCTCTGAAAGGGAGGGTTTGGATGGTAAAATACCACAGGCTGCCTTCACAGGGTCTTCAACAGGGGGAATAAGATAAATGATACCTTCATATTCCAATATCTGAAGTTCTGAACCCTGTTCTATGTGATACTTCTTTCTTATATCAGCAGGTATGACAACCTGCCCTTTGGATAAGGTTTTTATAGTAGCCATAAGTTTAACCTCCAAAAATATAGTTATACAATCATTATAAATGTATAACCTTTATAGAAACTTGTCAAATTATTCCTTGATAATTATTTTTTGATAAATTAATCAGATGCGATTCAACTATCATTAATATATCTATTAAAAATCTGTGTCAATCTGTGGCTATGCGTAATTTGGGATGAAATAGATTATGTCTTCAATTCTACTATAGTAACCCCATCTCCACCCTCCTGAACATTACCCGGACGGAAACTGTTTATATATGGTGATTCTTTTAGATATTCCCTCAGCATCTTTTTTATTGCCTCTGTTCCATACCCATGGATAATCCTCACCTTTGCAATCTCACCCAGATATGCCCTATCCAGAAATCTTATTGCTGTCTCTCTTGCCTCATCCACCCTCATGCCTCGGAGGTCGCACTCGGTTTCAGTAGTGAATACAGGAGATGCAGAAACCTTTTCCTTTTTTATTTGCAGCCTCCTATCCTGAAAATGTTTTTTTAATTTTTCTAACTGACTATCTTCAAATTCAGAGGGTACAATTGAAAGTCCTTCAGTTATTCCCTCAATCTTTGCCTTTGCCTCTTTAACTTTTACAGATGTTCTTTCTTTATCCAGTTCCCCTATAATTTCTTTTATCCTGTCTCTTGCTTCTGCTATATCTTTCGCCAATCGCTTCTTTTTAGTATTAAGATATTCCCTCTCCTCTTCTTTCATCCTCTCTGTAATATTTTTCTGTTCTTCTAAAAGGCTTTCTGATTCTTTTCTTACTAATGATGCCTTCTGATACTCTTCATCTAAAGTTTTCTTAAGATTCTCAAGCCTATTAACTGCATCCTCCAATCTCTTTTCTTTTTCCTTTATAAGAGATGCTGACAACTCAATAATGTTCCTGTTCATACCGAGTTGTGTTGCTATATTCAGAGCAGAACTCCCGCCGGGGATACCCTGTATGAGCCTGTATGTCGGCGAGAGAGTCTTTAAATCAAACTCCACACTTGCATTTCTAAATTTGTCTCTAATCATACTGGTTGCCTTTAGCTGTCCATAATGAGTCGTTGTAATAACTTTTACCCCTCTGTCTGATAACTCTGTTAGAATAGCTTCAGCAAGTGCACCACCCTCAGATGGGTCGGTAGAAATCATAAGCTCATCAAGGAGGATGAGTGATGAGGTGGATGCAAAGTTTAACATCCCTATAATATTTAAGATATGACCTGAAAATGTGGAGAGATGCCTGCCTATATCCTGCTCATCACCTATGTCAGCATAAATCTCAGGGAATATAGCTATATCAGAGCCATTATTTGCAGGGATATGGAGTCCTGCCCTTACCATCAATCCCATTAGTCCTACTGTTTTGAGGGTTAGTGTCTTACCTCCTGTGTTTGGCCCTGAGATAATGAGGACATTAAAATTAGGTGAGAGAGTTATATCATTAGGGACTACATTTGTGCCTGCCCTGAGCGAAGTCGAAGGGTTAGTCAGTATCAAAAGAGGATGTCTTGCTGCCTTCAAGTCTATATTCCCATCTGAATTTATCTCTGGCTCTACAGCGTTCATGAGCTGGCTCAATCTCGCCTTTGCATGGATAAGGTCTAAATCTGTCAGGATATTTAGATTGTTCTCAATAGTTTCAGATTGCCCTGCAACAAGTCGGGTCAATTCCCTTAATATTCTAATAATCTCTCTCTTTAAATCAGATTCAGCAATCTTAAGCTGATTGTTAAGTTCCACCAATTTTTCAGGCTCTAAAAATATAGTGGCACCACTTGATGAGGAATCATGCACAATCCCATCAATCTTTGACTTATATTCAGCCTTTATTGGCAATACATATCTATCCTCCCTCTGGGTATAGTAACTGTCCATCAGCATTTGAGAATACTCATTTGATGATATATAGGATTCAAGTTTCTTTATAATTTTATTCTTAACAGAGCGGACTTTTTGAGACAACTCTCTAATTTCAGGAGTAGCATTTTCATTGATTTCTCCTGTTTCAGTTATACAAAAATCTATCCTATCTTTTATTTCTGAGAGGTCATATATGGGGAAGACAATCTTATACAGTGTTGGTGCATTTTCCCTGAACCTGAATATAAAGGATTTCACCCTTTTGGAAATACTTAAAAGGCTGGATATATCTTTTAACTCTACAATCTCAAGGATTATATCCTTTAATGCCTTGCTGATGGCTATACTTATGTCTTCAAATCTTATGAGGGGGAAATTCTCACTGCCTGCGATAATCTCCTTCATCTCAGATGTCTCTCTTAATTTTATCTTGATGGATTCAAGGTCTAATCCCCCCAGTCCCCCCTTTATTAAAGGGGGGTGAGCGGGGGATTTATCAGGAATAAGTGATTTGGCAATCTCAGCCCCTTTGGATGAGACTGCAATGGAAGAGAGATTAACTGTTATCTCATCCCATCCCAGACTCCTTCGTGCCTTTTCAATGAGGTTATCTTTATCGGGTATCATATTATAAGAATATCCTCTGTAATTAAGCAAATCAAGGAATTACAGGGTTTAAAATTTTATAAATTTTTATCACTACTGTCCGATTAAAATAGCATAGCCTGTAATGGTTCATCATGAAAGATTAGTAGTCGTTCAGGCTTTAAGGTTAATATATCTATCAAGTTTTTTCGGTCAAAGAGCGTTTCTCGGATAATACGGCTTAAATTT
>JACQBS010000114.1 GCA_016194325.1 Nitrospinota bacterium
AAGGGATTAACAACAAGATAAAGAGGCTAAAGCGTATGGCCTACGGCTATAGAGATGTTAAATACTTCTTACTCAAGATACATCAGCATTGTGGACTGCTTGACCCTAAGTTTTCAACTTAAATACGAAAGAGGGTAAATTTTCTTAAAAATTAACATGAGGGGTCATGAATCATGGTGGATAGAAAATTTCAATATCAGGCTTTATTTATGGTAGTTAAAAATTTTGCTATAGAAATGACCGATACACCATGTTGTGATAAGAATGATGATACCCCTTCATCAGACTTAATATCATCATCTCTCGTAACAAGGAATTCTGCATGCCCTTTGATAGCTGTTTCTATGACAAAGTTGTCATTTCTATCCCGGCATATATCAATATCTTCAGAAAGTAAAACACCTTCTGTCCGTTCTTCAATAAGTATCATGAGTTCCTCTATGTCATCATCAGTAATGCCGTATCTGTCTTTTATCCTTGGGCGATTAAGAACATTTGCAAGTTCTTCAATCATGGGGCTTGAAATGATAACAGTAAACACTCCTTCTTTAAAGGATTTTAGTAATCTCGCAGGGAAACCAAACGGATTGAGTAAGGCAGAGACCCAGATATTGGTGTCAATAACTACCCTAATGGGCATCTCTCTCTTTTCTAACCTCTTTTATGGCTTGGGTAATATCAGATTCTATCTCTTCGGGGGTATATTGTGCGGCTTTTTTGTGTATCTTTTCTATTATGCGATTAAAACGATTTTGCCACTCGTCAAGGGAGATTATCTTTATAGCAACCTTTTCATGCTCTCTTACATCAATGTCCTGAAGGGGCTTAAAAACACCCTCTTCAAAAACAGCATCTATCACTTTGGACATAGCGGTTATACCTCATTAAGATAAAACGATGATTAAATTTAGCATATATATCAGTCCTTGTCAAAATGAAAAGATTTTAAGAGAGATTTCAGAAAAATCCGAATCCGTTATCAATCTGTTATCTCCCTTGTGGTAAATTTTCTTAAAAATTAACATGAGGAGTCTTATGGATAGTTATGTAATTCATATATACAGGCAGTGGCATAGCCCTAAGAATTTTGTAGGGACTGTGGAAAAGGTTGGACAGGATAGTAAGAAGGCATTTACAAGCGTAGAAGAGCTGTGGGAGATATTTACAGATGGGAAAAGGGCAAATTCTAAGGGAAAAGAAAAAGGGGAAGGAAGCAAAGTGTGAAGATTATAATTAATCCGGTTCCTCATGTAATTTGTTGGCGACTTAATAGGTGTCAACATACCTCTTCTCATGGGGAGCCGGACAAATAAAGAGAGTGCAAAATCTATAAGAAATTAAAACCTTGAAATTTTGGAAAGGAGGTGACTTATTTTTACGGTACTAACTATGTTTTCTCTAAAATTTATTTGAGGAGGTGTTTTATGAAAAATAAGATATATATTTTAATGTCATTGTCTCTTTTGCTCTGGGGATGCGCATCGATGTGGAATGATGCCAATAAGCTTTATCAAAACAAGGATTACGAAGGGGCATTAACGATTTATCAGGAAGCGGAGAGGAAAGAGCCAAATGGATTGCAAGACTCTGTAAATGCGAGGCAGTATAAGGAAACCAGGAAGGAGATCGCAAATAAATACTATCGGGAGGCACTGAATGCCGCAAAAGATGGTAAATTAAACGAGGCAATTCCTCTGCTTAAAAAGGCAGGTGAACTTGACCCTAAAAATATGGATGTTAAAGATGCCCTTCAGAGGCTTCAGAGTCGTAAGGACGAGGGTATGAAGAAGGCAGACTTGCTTTTTAACCAGGGGTCTTCATATCTTAAAGAAAAAAAACTGGCGTGGGGCGGTGAAGTTTTTTGACGATGCAATCAGGTTAAATAGAAACCTGATTGTAGCCTATAGCAAAAGAAAGGAGGCAGTTAAGGAACGGAATCAGGAGGATGGGCTATTTTCCGATGGTATGGAAAGATTTAAAGCTGGAAAGTTGAGGGATGCCCTCCCAATCTTCCAACAATGTAAGACCCATGATCCCTACCACCCAAAGATAGATGAAGTGTTAAAATTAACCGAAGAAAATATTCAGTCTGCCAAAAAGAGTTTTGAGGAGGCTGAGAAGTTCAGGGGGATGAAAAACTGGAGCGAGGCGGGTAAACTCTACAGTAAAACGCTCAAGCTTGATAGCGAGTATCCTGATGTAGCATCCAGACAGGAAGAGGTCGTGCGTGAGGAAAAGACAGGTCAGCAGTTATTCGACGAGGGGAGTTCTCATTTTGTAGGCAAGAAGCTTACTTCAGCCCTTAATTTATTTAAGCAATGTAAAGAGCAGAGTCCTTATCATAGTCTGGTGAATAATGCCCTGAATGATACTGAAGAGAGATTAAAAAAAATTGCTGCACTACACAATGAGGCAGAAGTATCTATTAAAAAACATAAACATGGCAATACCATTGCCACTCTGGAAAATCTGCTTGACATCTATCCCTTATCCCTATGATGAAAAAGCAACAGTGGGACTGATAACCACATGCATTGCGGCAAGTAAACTCCTCGAAAGTAATGGACTCTATGCTAATATGGCTATTACACTTAATAAAGCCAAAGACTTAACCGATAGATTTATTTATGAGGAGGGAGGGAAAAGCTCTAATCTATCCGGATTTAATGAGGAAATCACCCCTCGTATTGATAAAGCTACCAGTAAGATATATGGAAGGACCAGATACGAATTAGATATAATTAACAGAGACAAAAAGGGTGGTGCCGCCAATGAAGATTTGATTGGGCAGAGTATCTCTTCGGGTTTCAGTAATGGAAAACCGTCCAATCTAATTGTCAGTTCCCACAGTTTTTCAAAGCTATCTGGAGAAGAACTTGCAAGTTACCGCAAAGTAAATACCCCGAATAAATTTATCATGTCTTTAGAAATAACCAGCATCGAAACGGATGAAACGAGGAATGAACCCCCCCTTTCCAAAGAGTATATCTCACACTATGTTACAGAAGACAATCCCCAATATGATGTCGCCGTGAATAGGTATAATACTGAAGTGGACAATTACAATGCCGCAATGGCTGATTACCGAAAACAGAAGGCTGATATAGATAATAAAGCCAAGGACTACGGACTCTTGGGATTGGCATTATCGGTAGGAATGTCGCTTGTCCAACCATCCAGGGCAGCCTTAGATAATGCAAAAGCAGAATTAAATAATACGCCGAAAACAGTAAAAAAAACCTATCAATGATACCCATTATTACAATGAGGTTACGGTTACCATGAAGATATCCATATGCTAATAGCAATCTGATGGGCAAGGAATTTGAATCACAGGAAGACTGGCAGGAGGACGAGGCTGTGTCAGGTCAATATTTTGATAAACCTAAACCCGATATAGGGATTAAGCGTATCAGTTTAAATCTACCACCTAATAAAGAACTGATTGAGACAGCGATCAGAAGACTCGGGCAGAAGATACAGACTAAGAACTCAAAACTGCTTAAGGAACATCTCGTTGATGGATATATAGAGAAGAGGAAAAAAGATATCCTTGATGATGCCCTGTTAAATGCCTATGAAAACTATCTCAATGCCGTTTTTATTGACCCGTCTTTAGTCATGGGGAAACTTGGCTACAAGGAGGCTAAAGTCACTTCTCCAATGGATATAGAAACTATTCGCCTTATTGATGACAAGATTAGGAAAGAGTTTAAAGAATTGCATGGCGATAAGGCTTTCGTTTTACCGCTGGATAAACTCTCAACCGAAAAACAATAGGTTCATTCATATAACTTTAGTTATAAGCATGTTGCACAAATCCCCTCAACTGAAGATATAGGATGTGATAAATTACAAGTCCCCCTTTATAAAGGGGGACTTAAGCGGACATGGGGGGCACCCATTAAAAGACACCTGTCAAGAAAAAAAATCCATTAAGCAAAAGACTGTTTTTTTGCCTTTCTTTGTTTAAACTGAATTAACAATATCCACACCTTTACCGTAGTTTATTTAGTTTTGGTGTCAGTCTTTGCTGCACCATATGGCATTGGTATTCCATCTTGAGGGACATAGAGTCAGGTCTTGAAATATCACTTTTTGTAATGATTGGACTGGAGATAAAAAAGGGACAGGCTGGTTTATTGTATTATAAGCTTATAGCTCATGGCTCATGGTAAGTCGCAACAACATAACAGGGCTACAGACCTGTTGAACCATATTTGTAGCAACAGATTTTTAAACCTGTTAAATAACAACTCCCTAACCCCCTGCGTTCTAATTTTTTAACTGCATTATTTGGGTTAATAGTTAATTCTGACTTCTGTATTCTGAGTTAGTATTGTTACTCCCTTACCTCTACAACTTTTTCTACCTCTAAATCAAGTTCATAGGGGCTGTCGTTTTCGTTTGAGACTTTCCCTTTAAGGGTAACTACCTTACCTACATACTTTTCCAGTTTTAACGCCTGTCTGCCTTTTATATAATAAATCTTACTCTTTTTTCTCTGTATCTTTAATGGAACCAACTGAAGGTCCTGATACTTCCAGAGTAGAAGCCTGCCTGTTACAAATATAGATGGATTTGATGCCAATGCCTTTCTGTTATGTAAATTTTTTACCTTCAGGAATATAGGCAGATTGTTTTTATTTATGACCAGCATATGATAATAGATTGATTTCTTGGGGGGAATATCGTAATTTCTTTCTATATGCCCATAATCAACCCGTACCTCTAATTTTTTTTCCGATTCATTTTTAAAAACGCCTTTTACATCCAGTGTGTAATTATCCATAGGCTGTGTCAGGATGGCAATCAACATTAAGTCTTTAAAATTTATTCTTGAAAGCTCTCTCTCAAGGGCAGTGACCTTATCAAAGACGGCATAATTTCTAATCCTCTTAAAATCATTCAGCAGGTAGTCTAAGCCCTCCTTTGACCTTATGATTTTGACATAGGGGGGGGAATTCTCGCTGGTACCAATGATATTGGTCTTCAGGGAGTCTTTAATCTCTTTTATTACTGCTATTTTCTTTTCTTCTGCTAAAACCGGATTAGAAAAAAATAACAAATAGAGAATAAGCAGCAAAATTTTGGAATAGCCGTGGTGCATAAAATAATAGTAACTTATAATGGTTTTTCGGTCAATACTATTAGAATTGAGGATAGACGGGCAGATAAGGGGGGAGGGGATTTAAAGATCGTTAAAGCCCTTCTTCATTCTTATACTCATTTAGCTTGTTTCTTAAAGTCCTTATGCTGACACCGAGAAGCTCAGCCGCTTTAGTCCTGTTACCGTTAACCTGCTCAAGGGTATTGAATATCAGCTTTTTTTCCATCTCCCTTACAGTAACGCCTGTTTTTACGGATGATTTTATCTCCTCAACTATTGCCTCCATAAAGAGATATTCCTGTGTTATTAAATTTCCTTTGCACAAAAGAACAGCCCTTTCAATAACATTTTCAAGTTCCCGCACATTACCACGCCAGTAGTAATCTGTAAGCATAAGGAGGGCATCCTTTGCCATCCCTGTTACATTCTTTCTGTTTTTTGAGCTATGCTTTTTTATAAAGTATTCTATAAGCAGGGAGATATCCTCTTTTCTGCTCCTTAATGGCGGTATTAATATCGGTATGACATTCAGCCTGAAATACAGGTCTTCCCTGAACTCGCCCTCATCTATAGCCTCTCTTAAATTTCTGTTTGTTGTAGCAATTACCCTGGCATCTATTGGAACAGGCTCTCTTCCTCCAACCCTGTCAACCTCCCTCTCTTGTAATACCCTTAAGAGCTTTGCCTGAAGCGACATATCCATTTCACTTATCTCGTCCAGCAATATTGTCCCATGATTTGCAAGCTCAAATTTTCCTATTTTTCTGTTTATGGCACCTGTGAATGCACCCTTTTCATGTCCGAAGAGTTCGCTCTCCAGGAGGTCTTTTGGCAGGGCGGCACAATTTACAGCAACAAAGGATTTATCTTTTCTGTTGCTGTTTTGATGGATGAATTTAGCAATCATCTCCTTTCCGGTCCCGCTTTCCCCCTGAATCAGGATTGTAGAACTGCTGTAAGCCACACTAAGGGACATATCAATCACCTTCTTCATTGATAGATTATTTGTTACTATTTTAATGGAGTCGGCGGGCAGAGGTGCTATTATTAATTGATTGGCTGTATTTTTCCCCGTTTGATTCCTTATTGCCCTTAATACTATATCATCCAGTATCTCTGCCGAAAAAGGTTTTAGGATATAATCAAATGCCCCTTCTCTCATTGCCTCAACAGCATTATCTATAGTTCCATATGCAGTTATCATGATAACTGGTATCTGTGGTGACTGCTTTTTTATCTCCTTTAATACTTCAAGGCCGCTGATCTTTGGCATTTTTACATCGGTAATGACCATATTGAAAGGCTCTTTATTGAATAACTCAAGCCCCTCAATCCCGTTAGAGGCGGTATGGACAGAATAGCCGTTCCTTATAAGCACCTCTGTGAGGGCTATCCTCATCTCCTCTTCATCTTCTATTATGAGTATTTCTGGATTCATAGAATTTATAAAAAATTATAAAACACGAATTTCACGAATATACGAATGCCACGAATAAATGAAGACTATAGACTCAAGAATTAGTGTAATTCGTCCATTCGTGTCATTCGTGTTCGTGTCTTTGTTTAACTGGCAGCAGGACTGTAAATGTTGTTCCCTTTCCAATTTCACTCTCTACCTCTATTATCCCTTTATGCAGCTCTATTATATTATGGACAATGGCAAGACCAAGCCCGGTTCCGCTCTCCCTTGTTGTAAAAAACGGGTTAAAAATCTTTTTAAGATTATCTTCCGCTATTCCATCACCTGTATCAATAATTTTCATTTCTATAAAAGGGGTATTGTCTTTGAGTTTTTCTCCCAATCCTGTTTTTACTTTTAAAACTCCCCCCTTCGGCATTGACTGGACAGCATTCAGTATAAGATTAAGAAAGACCTGTTTTAATAGTTCTTCATCCCCCCATCCTGACGGGAGGGAAGGGGAGTATTCCTTCTCAAGCCTTATATTGTTATTATTAAGTGAAAATTTACTAAATTGCAAGAGGTCATCAATAAATTTATGTACATCAAATTTCTTAAATATCGGGTTAGGCTGTTTTGTAAAGGTTAAGAGATTAGATATAACATGATTAAGATTTTTTATTCCAGAAGATATATGCCCTAATAAATTTTTATGGTTATCGTTTGTAATCTCCCTCTGCAGGAGAGAGGTAAACAGTTCTATGCTTCCGAGCGGATTTCTTATCTCATGGGCGATCTTTACAGCCATTTCACCCATTGCAGTCAGCCTGCTGTTTCTATCTGCCTGTTCCTCTAAGCTTTTCATCCTCTCTATTTCCATATTTTTAAACTCAAGCTCCTTATTTAGCTCTTCTACTCTTTTTTTAAGAGATTCAAATGAGGCTTGAAGGGTAGAGGCGGTATTGTTGAATGAGGAGATGGCGGCATTTAGGTTTTTGTTCATGAAATTATAAAAATTTGCCACAGAGGCACGGAGACACAGAGTTTTTTTAAACTTATTTTTTCCTCTGTGCCTCTGTGTCTCAGTGGCTAATTAGGTTTTTGTTTATTTGTAAAATTCCTTATATTTATTCTTCCATTCCAAATTTTTTATCTCGGCAGATGCAATATTACCATAGAAACCACCTTTGGATATTTCTGCAAGTTTTGTCAGGGTAACTATGCTTTTATCTTCCTTTTTCAGCCTTTCATAACTGTTGGCTGCTATATAGAGCGCCCATTCTGCCCTCTTATCACCCGGATAAGTTATAGCCAGTTTGTCTGCTGTCTCTATTGCCTCAACATATCTCCCCATCTTGAAAAGGGAATCAAGTATCTGGTATTCACCGTCCACTATAACACCTTGTGCATCCTCCCTTTTTGATAGTTTGAGTATCTCTATAGCCTGCATGTATGAGTTTATTGACTCCTGGAAGGCTTTAATGTTTTTATATGAGCTGGCTAAATTATAATACACCTTTGCTGTCTTGAATTCCTTTGGACTCTTTTTGATATATAAATTATATTCAGCAATTGCTTCTTTAAACTTTCCCTGATTGTAAAGGGAGTCTCCTGTGATCCATCTTGCATCGCCTGCCATCTCACTGTCAGGGTAGTTTGTTAAAAATATCCTTAACTGTCTTTCTGCATCAGCATATCTCTCCTGAAGATAATATACCTCGCCTGTCCTAAAAGAAATATCTCTCTTATAAATCCCCTTTGAATCGTATTTAAGCACTGCATCATAAGTCTCAATTGCCTTGCTGTATAAGCCCATCTGCTGATAGGTGTCGCCTATCTTAAAGAGTATCTTTGGGTCCTTAATGTCTTGAGTCCTTAATATCTTAAGGAAAGGGTCAAAGTTTTTATAGTATGTGAGGAGGAGGCTGTAAAATCCCTTCTGGGCATGATAGGTATCTATAATCTTAAAGAAGGTATCCCTGATGGATGCCTTAACTTCCTCTGATGCGATTTCCGCAGGATATTTAGACAGCAAATCCTTGAAGGCGATAATAGCCTCTACATATCTATTTTCCGATGATAAGATGCTCCCCTTCTTAAACATCGCCTCCTGAACCTGAGGATCTGAAGGGTTTTTTATAATAACATCCTGATATGTATTCATAGGCTCAATATAGGGGGTGTAATCAAATATGGCGCTGATTCCAACCAGATTGGGGGCTTCTACACCAACATTAGCCATCTTCATTCTGATAGAGTAAATATCTTCGCTCTCAGGGTATCTGGAGATTGCCTCAGCATATAAAAAAACAGCATCCAGATTTTTTCCATCTTTATAATATGTGTCTCCTATTCTAGCCATGGCATGTGGTGCAAACTCGTTTTTAGGAAAAAGATTTATAAGGTCAAAAAATGTGTCTCTGGCATCTTTATATTTTCCATTTATAAAATAGGCCTCACCTATATGGAACATAACTGAAGGATTTGCCTTTGGAAAGGTGGGCCATTTTTTTACCGCCTCTCTGTATAATTCTTCAGCCCTTACATAATCCTTTTCAATAAAATACGAATCCGCTATCTTGAATGTTGCATCCCTTACAACTGTGCTGAATGGGTAAAGCACGAGGACCCTCTCAAGCTGTTTGTGTGCCTCCTTATATTTCTTCTCATCCATTAAAATCTCTGCTTTAATTATAAGGGACTGAGGGGCATATTTGCCGTTTGGGTATTCATTGATAAGGGTTTGAAGAGACGCCTTTGCCTCAATATAGAATTTCATATTCGCATATAGCTTGCCAATACGAAGCAGTGCCATCTCTCTTTTGCCAGATTTTGGAAATTTATATGTGGCGGATTTATAGGCATCTATAGTTAATTGATATTTTGTGCCATCTTTTTGGGCAAGATTATGATAAGCATCTCCGATTAAATAGAAGGCACTTTCACTGAATTTGCCCTCAGGATAGAAACTTGTAAATTCCTTTAGTTTTGCAATAGCCTCTTCATATTTGCCATCCTGATAAAGTTTTAGTCCTTCATTATACATACCCCTTTCCTCAAATTTTGTTATCGGTTGGGCAGCCGGAGAAGCAGGAGCTTCTCCTGTCTGCCGTAGCACAGGCAGGTTTGCCTCTTTTATATCCTGCGTTGCAGCTTTTTGTGTATTTTTTGTCGTTACAGGTTGTGATGGATTAGAGAGTTGCTGAATAGGTGCAGGAGATTTTTTTGCAATATCCTCACTTAAAGGCTTTAGACTGCCTGCCAAATCTTCAACCTCTTTTATTATCTTTGATTTCTTGTCGTTCGTTGAGGAATATATCTCCTGCATTGATTCTTTTTTAATATCCTTTGTTTGGGCAAAAACTTTCCCCGCGGTTAACAGAAAACAGAATAGAGTTAGATATGTAAGGGTTATAAAAATATTTTTAAAATTTATTTTGAATGAATATAGCTTCATTTCTTTTCCTCAAGAGAGAGAACAATCCTTACTATCTATGATAGCAAGATATATACCACAAAACCTACCTATAATATACATTATGCATTTATCATTTACAACTAATTGAGTTATAAGGAGCTATGATAAATTTTATTGATTTAAAAATAGAATTGGAAAATGGTCTAAAGGTTAAATAAACAGCATAAAGAGGTATATTGTTGTCATTATTTTGACTTTATTTGACTGAGGAATAACTGACAATCTTAATTAAGGGAAAATTTTGTTTGGTAGAATATAATTTGGGTTGAAACAGTTTTTGATATTATGATAATATTAATCCATTTGTTTGTAGCTGTTTTGATTTTATACAAAAATTAAGCAGGGGGTTCTTTTTATGAAAAAGAAGTATATCTATTTTTTCGGTTCCGGAGGTGCTGAGGGGAGGGCTGACATGAAGGCACTACTTGGTGGAAAAGGGGCTAACATTGCAGAGATGACAAATCTTGGTATACCTGTGCCTCCAGGTTTTACTATTTCTACAGAGGTGTGCAATGAATATTTTAAGAACAATAAGAAATATCCTGATGGTTTATGGGATGAGATAGAAAAAAATCTTGCAGGATTAGAAGATGCAATGGGGAAAAATTTTGGCAGTAATTCACAGCCTCTCCTCGTATCGGTGAGGTCAGGGGCAAGGGCATCAATGCCGGGGATGATGGATACCGTATTAAATCTTGGGCTAAATAAAAATACACTGAAAGGTATTATTGAGATGACAGGGAATGAGAGATTTGCCTACGATGCCTATAGAAGATTTATCACCATGTTCAGCGGTGTGGTTCTCGGCATCAAGAAAAAGAAGAAGATGACAGAGAATGGACACGAGGTGGAGATAAATCAGTTTGAAGTAATTATGGATGAAATAAAAAAGAAGTACAATGCCGAGCTTGATACAGATTTAAATGTGGAGGCATTAAAGCAGCTTGTTGAAAAATACAAGGTACTGGTAAAAAATGAGACAGGGAAGGATTTTCCTGAGGAGCCGAAGGAACAGCTAAAGATGGCAGTAAATGCAGTATTTGAATCATGGAATAATCAGAGGGCTATTACATACCGCAAGCTTTACGGGATTCCGGACAATTGGGGGACTGCTGTAAATGTCCAGACAATGGTCTTCGGAAATATGGGTGATACATCCGGGACAGGCGTTGCATTTACCCGAAACCCTGCAACAGGGGAGAAAAAGTTTTACGGCGAATTTCTTATGAATGCACAGGGTGAGGATGTGGTTGCAGGAATAAGGACGCCGCAGTCTATTGAAAAATTGAAGGAGAGGATGCCTGAGGTTTATGAATCGCTTGTAGAGATATATCAGAAACTTGAAAATCATTATAAAGACATGCAGGACATTGAGTTTACAATACAGGACAGAAAGCTCTATATGCTTCAGACAAGGACAGGGAAGAGGACTGCTGCAGCGGCAGTAAGGATTGCAGTTGAGATGGTCAAGGAGGGATTGGTAGATAAAAAGACTGCGATTTTAAGAGTTGAGCCTGAACAGTTAGACCAACTGCTCCATCCTACAGTTGATCCCAAGGCAAAGGTGGAGGTAATCGCAAGGGGGCTTCCTGCCTCACCAGGTGCAGGTGTCGGAAAGGTTGTATTTACAGCAGAGGCTGCACAGGAGATGTCTTCAAAGGGGGAGAGGGTGATACTGGTTAGACAGGAGACATCACCTGAGGATATAGGTGGGATGAATGTTGCACAGGGAATATTGACAGTCAGGGGAGGTATGACATCTCATGCAGCAGTAGTAGCGAGGGGGATGGGTAAGTGCTGTGTAGCAGGCTGCAAGGATGTGAATATTGATGAAGGAAAGAGACTGTTTAAGGTAAATGGTAATATCATTAAAGAGGGGGAGTGGATAACCCTTGATGGAAGCACAGGTAATATAATGACGGGAAAGGTAAAATTGATTCAGCCTGAGCTTTCTGGAAATTTTGCCCAGATTATGAAATGGGCTGATGAGATAAGAAAATTAAGGGTAAGGACAAATGCTGATACTTCACATGATGCACAGGTTGCAAGGGATTTTGGTGCGGAGGGGATTGGATTATGCCGCACAGAGCATATGTTTTTTGAGGGAAAGAGGATTGATGCGGTAAGGGAGATGATACTGTCCGATACGGAGAAGGAGAGGAGAAAGGCGCTGGCAAAGATTCTGCCGATGCAGAAGGGGGATTTTAAGGAGATATTTAAGGTAATGGACGGTTATCCGGTTACCATAAGGCTTCTTGACCCGCCGCTTCATGAATTCCTGCCCCATACAGAGGAAGAGATTGAAGCGCTGGCAAAGGAGATGAATGTATCGGTAGAAAAATTAAAGGAGAAATCAAACAGCCTTAAAGAATTTAATCCAATGCTTGGCCATAGGGGTTGCAGGCTTGGAATTACATATCCTGAGATATACGAGATGCAGGTTCAGGCGGTATTTGAGGCAGCCTGTGAACTGGCAAAGAAGGGGAAAAAGATTGAGCCTGAGATAATGATCCCATTGGTAGGGCATATAAATGAGCTCAAATATACAAAGGAGAGGCTGATTAAGGTTGCAGATGAGGTAATGGAAAAGATGGAGGTCAATATCAAATATATGGTCGGGACAATGATTGAACTGCCAAGGGCTGCTATAACAGCAGACAAGATTGCAACAGAAGCGGAGTTCTTTTCATTCGGGACGAATGACCTCACACAAACAACATTTGGCCTGAGCAGGGATGATGCCGGGAATTTTCTTCCATTCTATATTGAAAATAAGATACTGCCAAAAGACCCATTTGTAGCTATAGACCAGGATGGTGTTGGGGAGTTGATAAAGATGGGTGTTGAAAAGGGGAGAGCTGCAAGGGCAGGACTTAAGGTTGGTATATGTGGTGAGCACGGCGGTGAGCCGAGCTCTGTGGAGTTTTGCCACAAGATAGGATTGGATTATGTCAGCTGTTCACCTTTCAGGGTTCCAATAGCCCGTTTAGCCGCAGCCCATGCGGTTTTAAAAGAGGGGAAGTTAGAAGCAATATCTACGACAGCGTAAAGATTATTTCGGTAGGTTTTTGTTCATGCATAGGAAATTATAAAATTAACCACAGGTAAACACAGATGAACACTGATAGAATAAAGAAAAAAAGTTTTTATCTGTGTTAATCTGTGGTTTCATTAGGTTTTTGTTCTTGAATGAATAATGAATTAATAGAAATAATTGAAGGGCTAAAGGGATATCTAAGTTATTTAAAAATGATAGGTATTAAGGAAATACCTGTAACTACAAGGGTTCAAGGATTCAAGGATTCAAGGGAACAAATAAAAACAAACTCTTGTGCCATAGAACCCTCGCCCCCTCCAACCCTCGCCCCCTTTAACATAGAATTATTAAAAGATATTCGGAATGAGATAGGCGATTGCAGGAGGTGTAAGCTCTGGCATACAAGAAAAAATATTGTCTTTGGTTCAGGAAATCCAAAGGCAGAATTGGTGTTTGTAGGTGAAGGACCTGGAGAAGATGAAGACATACAGGGACTCCCATTTGTCGGCAGGGCAGGACAGAAATTAACAGAAATAATAGAAAAGGGGATGGGATTAAAAAGGAAGGATGTCTATATTTGTAATGTTGTGAAGTGCAGACCCCCTGAAAACCGCGAGCCTGAGCCTGATGAGGTAGCTGCCTGTAGACCGTTTTTGGAAAAACAAATTGCAGCCATAAAGCCAAAGGTAATTGTAACTCTCGGCCGCCCTGCTACAGCGACTTTATTAAATAGTAAAAGGATTACAATATCAAGGATAAGGGGAATATGGCACGAGTATGAGTCTATAACCGAAGCAGAGGCAATAAAAATAAAGCTTATGCCCACATATCACCCTGCATATTTACTGCGAAATTATACATATGAGGTTAGAAAACAGGTTCATGATGACATGAAGAAGGTAGTGGAAGAGTTAAGAAATGGATGAATACAGAGTTATCAATTGAGAGTAAAAGCCGTTCTGAATTTATAAATATAACGGACAAAGTTCAGAATGCAGTAAACAAGTCAGGAATAAAAGACGGGGATTACATTTTTTTAAATCTCAGCCTTTTTTACCTTTTAAATTCATTGAGGGAGGAATCTATTGCCTTATGCAGTGAAAGGAAATATTGCAGTTCTGCTTTCAGAATCCCTATATCCATAGCAAGCCTTACGGCTGGCAGTACAAATATAAGGCGGTAATCATTGTGATATATTATGCCTGGCAGATGACGGATAACTGTAATAACTAATATTAGAATAAGACCGATCATGCCTGCCATAAGTCCCTTTATTCCAAAAATAATTATTAAACCTATCCATAATAACAATCTAACGAATATAAGATTTTTAATTTCCGCTAATAGAAGGGTAAAACCTTTCTTATGAAATTCGTATTCCATTCCAAGAAGTTCATTTATACGGCGGCGGGTAAACCATTTTATTATACTGGATAAACTCCCACGGGGTTTATGATAAAGAATAGCATCAGGATTAAAGTATGCGCCATATTTTTCACTGACCTGATGGCCGAGCCACCAATCGTCTCCCCCCAATTTACCGAAACCATCTTCTTTAAATTTAACTTCTTCAAATATAGATTTTTTGTAGGCAGAATTACAGGTTGAGAGATTATTTGTTTTTATAATTTTTCCTTTGGCAGCCAAAACCCTTTTCAGCCCACCTCCTGGATAACCCATAATTTCTTCACATCTTCCAATCAGGTTTCCCGGCTGTCCGAGAGTTGCCCCTGTTACTCCGCCTGCATCCGTTTCAAGCAGAGTATTAACCATAATGGTAAGCCAGTTTTTCTCGTGGATACAATCGTCATCAGTAAAGGCAATAATATCTCCCTTTGAATTTTTAACTCCTGTATTATGGGCAAAACCCAATCCCAAATCACGACGTGGAAGGAAAATATAGTTCACTCCTTCAAGGGGGGCAGGATTGTCTCCCTCTTCAACTACAATAATCTCATATCTCTCTTTCGGATAATCAAGTTGCATTAGCGAGGAGACAGCCTTTTTTAGATTATCATGTCTATCCCTGCTGATAACAACAATTGAGACAAAAGGGGGATGCTTAAGAGATTTATTTTTTGTGTTCATCTGATGCTCTCCTTGTATAGATTAATGACCCTATCTGTCGTTGATTTCCATTCTTCTTTATGCACCCACATACCTATATATCTCTATCCCTTTGGTTTTATAATCCAAAGACCTTATCAGATGACCATCCAACAGCCTTTTGTAATAGTCTCCATTCATCCAATTGTGGGAAAGAATCAGCCAGATATTTTTATGAGGGGCAATCTCCTTTTTAATATTTTTAAATGCCTCTTCTCTGTCATCTGTTAATCCTGGATTTAACCTGATTTTTTTTACATCACACTTGCAATAGTAGTCAAACAGTGTTTGCATATGTCCTGCATCAAAAATAATGACATCACTTCCTGTAAGTCCAGCAGATACATATTTAACAACACCTCTCCAATCCTCAGACCTGTATCTTTCATTATAATGATAATTCCAGAGAGATGCTATATTCAGTGATGTTATAAGGATAGCAAATACAACTTGATGAGACCTTCTCCTCATGTTTGTTATTCCATATGAAATGAGCAGATAATACAGTGGAGAGAGGGCAATTATATATTTTACTGAGTTAAGTATTCGCGGGATCTTCCACGAGAGTATATATAGAATTATAATGGGGATTAAAATAATAAATAAGAGCCTATTATCCCTTTTTTTAAAAGTTGAATTGACAATTGGAATTAAAAATATTATTGCAACTAAAAAGATTAGAGGTATGTTTGAAACTGCATCCTTTAACGATTCAATTTGAAGAAATGTTTCTCCAACACTAAATACAAAGAGCGAATATGGAATTATTAGCCCTGTGCCTGGTGAGATGTCTTTAGACAATTGACCTTCACCTGCCGTGAACTGTGTTAATACAGTTGGTATCCATGGTGAGAAAGATAAAAATATGACTATGAGGCTAAACAGGAAGAATAATCTTGAGTTGTTATATCTCTTCACTACTGTCCGATTAAAATAGCATAGCCTGTAATGGTTCATCATGAAAGATTAGTAGTCGTTCAGGCTTTAAGGTTAATATATCTATCAAGTTTTTTCGGTCAAAGAGCGTTTCTCGGATAATACGGCTTAAATTTAA
>JACQBS010000019.1 GCA_016194325.1 Nitrospinota bacterium
AATTGATGGTCATATTATTAATCCTTTGGTTATCTATAAAAAGAGAAAAACTTAATTTAAGTATACGATGTTATTAGATTTCTGAGCATTAAGAATTAGTATACGATGTTATTAGTGCAACCAATTAAGCCTTTAATAAATTTATTGTTTTTAAGTTTTATTAGTTTATCCTTTTTCTTAAGTGCCCCAATAACAGCGCCAATAATTATAAACTCTTCAGCAGTAAATACATCACTTTTAGCATTATTGCAGGGGTAGCAAACCAACACGCAATTATTAGGTACATATCCCTTTGCAGATTCTTTTCTATCTACCTCAAGAGACTTTCCCCTCTTTCCTTTCCTAAAACCTTTATATCGCCGCCACATGCCAATCTCTTTTAATTGTTCTTCATAATGCTCACTAACTTTACCTGAATGTCCACAGTAAAAACATTTGCCACCTTGTTTTATATATTTTCCTATAAACCAATCAACAAATTTATCTTTAGTTTCCTACTTTTTATATTTTTTCTTACTCCATCTTTGTTTAGCCTTCGTTTTAATTTCTTTTAATTCTTGCAATTCTTCTTTCTCTGTCATAAATCACCCTTTCATTTTTCTATTTCTCTTTCCTTTCAATCTTTGGCATGCTCACAGTTGCACTTTCTTCTTGGGTGGAAAATGACTTAACCTTTTCTAATACACCCTTATCCAATTTATCCAAGTCAACTGCCTTTTCCAATGCGTTTGTATCAAGTCGTGAGACCTCATTCCATAAGCCCGCATCACGAACTATTTTCTCAAGTTCCCTTCTCTTTGGGTCATCTGCATTCGGGAATTTCAGTTTTTCTCTGAATGTAACCTTTACTGTATGGTCGCTCCCTTTTATTATTTCCATGTCTTCTTTTTTAGCATAGGCGATAAGGTCTGCCCTTATTTCCTCTTTTTCCATCTCTATATCTTTTAGCTTATTCCAGACTGCTGTGTATTTATTAACCAGTGTTACTCCATCATCCGCAAGATATTTTTTTGGAGGCAAGCCGTCTACCCTGACAAGATGTTTCTTTGCAGGGCAATATTCCCAATAACCGCACCAGTCGCAAAGTGATGATTCTCTATGCTTAAATTCCTTATCCGCCTCTATTCTGTCAATCAGTGTAATAGTCTCTTTTCTTAAATCCGATAGCTGTTCAGGTGTCCTTTTGGATGAAATCTCCGTATCAAAAATAAGGTAATGCCAGATAAGTTTTACCTCTTTAACATCAGAAAATCTTTCCCTTATTCCAATCTCATAAAGGGCTAATTGTCTGTCTTCATCAAGATATTCCTGCAAAGGAAGGCTTCCCGATGTCTTATAGTCGTGAATCTCGTAGATATTGTCCTTTGTTCTGTCAAGACGGTCTATAAATCCTCTCATTTTATATTTGCTGTCTTTAGATAGTGAAAAACTTATAGGGTCTTCTATCCATATCGTAACGGCATGATTAAACGGGGCATATCTTGAATAATAATTCGTCAGACATTTAATACCTGTCCCCCTGTAGTTCTGAGGCGTGAGTTCCTTCTTTGTAATCCTGACAACATCGTTCCAGTTCTTATCCCACTGGTCACTGTAAAAATTTATCAACTCATCAAGCGTCAGAAGTTTTGAATATCTTAAATCCTTATAAAGTTTCTCTAATGCCTCATGCACACGCTTACCAAGAAAAGCCTCTATGCTTTCCTCTTCTTCAACCCTTGCCTTGTCTATGTATTGGAGTTTATATTTGAGGGGGCAAGTTTCATAAGTAGATAATCTGCTGTGGGAGTAAGTAGACATAGGATTTATACTGCAAATAAAATTATATTTTTCTATCCCTTCCCAATAAGTGGGTGTAGTTCTTTATGTATATTTTTTTCACAGTAATCTATCATATTTGAGGGGAGTTTAATCCATTTAATTCTAAAATTAAATCCATTATTGTGGTTTTTAAATAGGCGTATTCGTAAAGCAGAGGTTGATGTTTCGCATTCAAAATGCTCTTTAATCCTATCTTTTAAATTTTCAGCCTTCCCAACATATAGAGGAAACCAGTTATCGTTATAATTATTTCTGTTGTTATAAACTTCTTCAGCATTTTTTTTGTTAAATCTGGGAAATGTATAGCCATTTATACTATTTTTATGCGTATTCCATTTACCCTCAAACTTTTTAAAATTATTGTCAATAAAGCAATTTCTCTTAATCAGAATTTCAAATAAATAGCACCCACTTCTATCCTTATCCTCAGAAATATCATCCATATTATCATTGATGGAAACAGGTTTAGAGTCTTTTAATTTTTTGATAAGTTCATAGGTCGCAAGGTCAATTTTATTCTTGATTACGGAAAGATCATTAGATAACTTATTAATTTTAGCATCAAAGTTCCCAACCATTTTATTCTTCCTCCTTAAGTTTTTACTTTTTCTTTTTCCCATACACCCTCCCCAATTTCCTTATCTCCTCTGCCGCCTCTTTTCTGAGTTCCGGCGGGGAGATGATTTCACAGTTTGGCGCCCAGTGGTATGTCCACCACTTTATTTCTTTTGTGCCTTCAAGTCTGACCTTGAAGATAATTGAGCCGTCTTTTTGCTCATTTATTTTCTGTGTCGGATGCCATTTGAGTCGCTTAATCCATTGGGCAATATCCTTTGAGAATTTTAAGACCACCTCAACAGGCTCACCATATCTCATAATATGCCAGCCCGATTTAAAATAATCATCCATATTGAAGTCATGTGGTATTGTATAATAGCTGTTGGTTATTTTAATATCTTTTATGCAGTCAAGGGCAAATTCCCGTATTTCACTGCGCAGGTTGCAGTATGCGAGGACATACCACATGCCACTGTGGAAGAATAAACCATACGGCGCAATCTGCCTTCTTGTTTCTTTTCGTCCATGCATTCCCTGATAACCTATCTCAATCTCATGGTTTTTATCCATTGCCTCTACGATTGCATTGTATTGTTTTTCTATCTTTTCAAAATCATCCATAGGGTCGAGGTCAACCCAGAACCACTGTCTATCTTCAAGTCTTTTGATTTTACCCTTTGTCTTTTCTCCTGTATCCTTATGCGCCTTTTTTAAGAGTGAGTTAAAGGCATTTTCAATGGGTTTGCCAAGAGTATGCCCTAATTTTTTGCCTAATAATAATGCCAATAATTCATCATTATTCAGGTCAAGGTCTCTGAGTGTAAAATCAGGGTCTGTAAAGGCATAGGTATCACTTTGTTTGTCAAAGATAATTGCAAAACCTGATGAGTAAAGCTCATTCATGTCTCTAAAGATATTGCGGGTAGTAGTTCCAAATTTCTCAGCAAGGATTTCAGGTGTGCATCTTTGACGGTTATCAAGCACGCGGAGGATTGAGATGAGCCTGTGTATTTTTCTCATCCTGTCAGGAAATCTTTTAGATTTTGGATTCATTGAGATTACTAAAGAATTTGACCTTAATATATTTGGTTTAAGTAATAAGGCTGATATAATATATCCAAATATATTGCTTTCTGTCAATGCTACTCTTTAAAATAAGCCCATTCTTATATAATGCTGTTCATCTTTTGGAAAAGGGTCGTTTTCTGTCCAGCCCTCCATCTTTAAGTCGGTAATAATATGCTGTCTTGCAGCCTGAACAGCCTCTTCTCCAAAGATTCTCCTAACTTGTTCAAGACCTGCCTTATGATGCCTTTTCTGTCTGTGCTTCATCCCGCATTGAGGACTTCCTGCAAGGGCATCCAGCCATATATGAACCTCTCTATATGATTTTCCAAACAGGAGTATTGATTCTGCTATATGTTCATCAAGCTTTGGCATGTTTTGATTAGTAAATAGGAATATTATTATCAAGAGATGCCTTAGTAATATTTAGCAGTGAAGCGCCTTTATATATTTCATCCTGTGAAATTACATCTGCTAATGCAATATTGATTATTCTCTTTGCTTCCTGCATATTTCCAAGTTTAATGCAGATACCAGCAAGCTTTGATAGGCTCTCAACATAAATAATTGTCCATAATTCATCATGATTGATGAGGGCATAGTTGATTACCTGATTACATAGCTGTTTTGCCTTGTTAATATCCCCCATCTGAAGAAATGTATTCATAACCTTTATCATCAATGGCAGCCATAAATCAGGGCAGTCATAATTTTCCTCAACCGCTTCAATTGTTTTATTTAAAGCTTTTACAGCTGCATCCTTCCTGCCTGCATAAATGGCGTGCCGTGCTATTTTAATATATGGACAGTTGATTAATACGAGCACATCATTATCCTTGATCATTTCAAAAGCCTTTTTCCACTCGCCTAATTTTGCATATACTATACTCAGTTCTTCTCTATAAATATTTTTACTAACATTCTCTAATATTTCATGAGCCCTCTCCTTGCTGCCAGTATCAGCATAGCCGCCAGCTATATAAATAAGGGCTGCCTGTTTATTTCTATCTAAGACAATTTTATCTTTAATCTCCTCTGCAATATTATGTAAGCCAAGCTCACAATAAGTCTCTACAATCTTTATAGTTGTATAATTACTGCAGGCTGATGAAGGTCTATTTAGTGATGCTTCAAATACCGCATTAAGTAAGCTTAATGCAAAATCTTTCTCGCCATTTTTATATAATACCTTTGCAGTGTCTATTATTAATAATACGGCATGATGGTTTTTCTTTGCTATGACAGATACCTGCATAATTTTATTGGAGATGGTTTTATAAGCCTTATCACAATCTCCCATAGAGTAATAAACTTTGGCTGATTTTAAGTGAATCTCATAAGCAGAGGTTATCTTGTGAAAATAGCGAACATTATCTTTCACAGCAGTCACGTCATGAGCAACTTCAATCGCTTCAGACAATATATTTGTAGCTTTCTGAGGATATCCATGTCTTACGCATACATCGGCAAGCTCAACCAGTTCACCCCCTTTATTATGTAAGACAGGGTTCATCTTTATTACATCATGCACATGATTCAGCATATTTTCTCTGGCATTATTATTGTCATATCCTTTTTGCAATAGCATCATTTCAAAGGCTTTAAAGTTATACGGTAAAATTGCATAAGCCGTAAGACCAATACCTGACTTTATAAAATCCCTTCGATTGAACATAGTAATACCTCCACACAGAGTTAATATCTACAAATTAAATGTGAGCCGCTAAGCCTGAATAACTATACTTATAACTATCTCAATCTTGCGGCTCACTGTTTTTAATGCCCTTTATGATGAATTATATTATCTGTTATTCACCATAAACATAAACTTCATACTTTGCATAGAAACCAAGAATAGATGTGCTTTCATGGTCAATATGGTGGATTTTTGTAATTCCACCCTTTTTTGCAGCGGTTTCTATGCTGGCATCACCTATTGCTACAAGGCCGAGAATTGAAATACATGAGGCAGTTCCTACTTTGGACGATGCAGGTGTTTCTGTGGTAGTTACAGGACCTTTAACGCCTGTGTATATAAAACCTGTAACAGGTGATACAGTGCCTGCACATCCTCCCAACATTAAAGATGAGAATAAAATAATCATCAAATATACTGCTGTCTTTTTCATAATTTCACCCCCTTTCATCGTAAAATAAGAATAAATCCATCTTTTTATAATGTTCCTCAAACTGTAAAAAGGATACATGATGGATATATCTTAAAACAGCGCAGTGACAAAGGTAGGTCAGTCTTTATCGGGTATTATTATATTAAGGATGTTTGGTAAAGATGTTTGTGCCTCTTTTATAGTGAACGAAAAAAGGGAGTTGTCATTTCGACCGAAGGGAGAAATCTAAGATTCCTCGTTTCACTCGGAATGACAGATATGCAATGTCAAATTATTTAATTCGTTCACTATAATTGTGGACAAAGAGGTTGTTAGAGATTATATTTTTTATATGATAAGTTTGGGAGAAAGGATAAAGGCTGCAAGTGGGGAGATTTATGCCGACCTCCTTATAAAGAATGCACAGGTAATCAATGTATTTTCAGGGGAGATTCAGAAGACGGATGTAGCAGTATTTCAGGGGATGATTGCAGGCTTCGGAAGATACAAGGCAAAAAAGACAATTGATGTTAGGGGGATGTATCTCTCTCCGGGATTGATTGACGGGCATGTCCATATAGAAAGCTCAATGGTTTTACCTATTGAATTTGCAAAGGGTGTCGTCCCTTTGGGAACAACGACAGTCGTCATTGACCCTCATGAGATTGCAAATGTATTTGGACTTGAGGGGATAAAATTTATGGCGGAATATCACTACTGTCCGATTAAAATAGCATAGCCTGTAATGGTTCATCATGAAAGATTAGTAGTCGTTCAGGCTTTAAGGTTAATATATCTATCAAGTTTTTTCGGTCAAAGAGCGTTTCTCGGATAATACGGCTTAAATT
>JACQBS010000113.1 GCA_016194325.1 Nitrospinota bacterium
TAGCAGCGAGGCATTAAACGAGAGCAGAAGAAAAAAAAGTTTCTTTGCAAAACAGTTGAAACTTTCAAAAGGTTTTCATCAGATAGAGATTGAGTATTCCTTCATAAAAGAAGCCGTCCCTCTTTTATTTCTTTCTATTAAGCCCCTTGATAGAAATTTTCCCCTGCCTTATTTCAGAGACTGAGGTATTCCGCCTTCTTTCATAGACCTCTGGGCTGCCTCAAGTATCTTTACCACCTTCAACCCATGCTCCCCATTTGTGATTGGCTCTTTTCTCTCCTTTACGCATTCAACGAAATGACTGCACTCTACCTTAAGTGGCTCTTTGAAATTAATCTTAGGGATGTGTATATCACCACTCCTTAAAAGAAGCTGAAAATCTCCAAAGTTTTCAAACCCATCCATCACCCCTTTGTCATAAATTATAATCTTTGCATCAGGACTGAGGTCATTATAAACTACCATTTTCTTGCTTCCAACAACGGTCATGCCCCTTGTCTTATTCGGGTCGAGCCAGCTTATATGGATATGGGCGCCGATATTACCTGGGAAATCGAGGGTCATGAAAACCACATCTTCTATTCCCTTCTGTATAAATGAGTATCCCTTTGCACCTACTTTTACAGGTTCTTTTTCGAGCAGATAGAGCAGTATGGAGAGGTCGTGCGGGGCGAAGTTCCATAAGGCATTAACATCGTTTCTTATTATTCCCAGATTGAGACGTTTTGAGTAAATATAATATATATCTCCTATATCACCTGTCTCCATAATCTCCTTTAGCTTCCTTACTGCAGCGTTATATATAAAGGTATGCCCCGCCATCAGAATCCTCTTATTATCCTTTGCGATTTCGACAACTCCCCGCATTCGTCTGCCGATGATGATAAAGGTTTTTCGACGAGGACATCCTTCCCCGAAAGGAGAGCCTCCTTTGCTATATCAAAATGGGTCGCTATTGGTGTAGCTATAACCACACCCTCGATTTCTTTGGATTTAAGAACCTCTTTATAATCTGTTGTAGTATGGACTCCGTTAAATCTCCGTTTTATATAATTTAGTCTATCCTCTCTAACATCGCATACTGCCGATAGCTGACAATCCTCCAGTTCATATAGATTTCTTATAAGATTTGGTCCCCAATAACCGCACCCTATAACACCGATTCCTATCATAACCTTTTCTTCCTATCCTGTTTGGATGTATAGTCTACCACCAGCTCTCCAAGCAGTCCTATGGAGATTAATTGAAATCCGAGTATCATCGATGCAATACCAAGTATGAGCATCGGCACATGCTCCTTTATTTCATAGTGAAAGAAGAAATCGCCAATGACCTGCAGGAGATTGATAAAAAAACCTATCAGGAACAAAGAAATGCCGATTGAGCCGAAGAAAAACATCGGTCTCTTTATGAAGGATAGGCGAAATTTAATTACTATCAAATCTATGACAGCAGAGAATAATCTGCCGATACCGTATTTTGATGCCCCATATTTTCTTGGATACCAGTTCGTCCTGACCTCTTTTATTTTATATCCCTCGTGATATGCCAGCGGGACAATGAACCTGTGCCAGTTTGAACGGAGAGGTAAGGCGCTTACGACATCTCTCTTAAATGCCTTTATCCAGTTCTGGTCGTGCAGGGTAACTCCGAAGAGGATGCGGGAGAGGAGATTATAAATTTTTGATGTCATCAATTTTCCATCCCCCCTATTCTCTCTCCAGCCTACAACCATATCGTATCCATCTTCAATACCCGAAAGGAGCTTAGGGATGTCTTCTTCCGGGTCGGACTCGAGGTCTGAGCATAAGAAGATAATTACATCCCCTTTCACATTCTCAAAGCCTGTCATAAGGCTCTCTGTCAGCCCCATATTTTTCCTGTGATGAAGGACATGAAGAAAGGGATATTTCTCCCTAAAGCCTTCTGCTACCTGTCCGGTATTATCCGTGCTTCCGTCGTTTATTATTAACACCTCTCCATTAAGACTCATCGTCAAAAAGACCTTCTGTATCTTTTTAAGAACCTCTGGAATATTTCCTGCCTCGTTATATGCCGGCAGAATTATAGATAGAGAAAATTTTTGCAGGTTACTCATATATCTATTTGTTTGATGATATTTGCAGGATTGCCTGCTACAACTACATTAGGCTGCACATCTTTGGTTACAACACTTCCGGCGCCAACGATGGCATGCTCGCCGATAATCACTCCGGGAAGCAGTGTGCTATTCGCCCCAATTATTGCAAACCGCTTAATATAGGCGCCTCTCAACTCCTGCTTTGTGGCGGGTGATTTGGGATATTTGGCATTTGTTATCACGACATTTGGTCCTATCCAGCATTCATCTTCAAGGATTGTAAACTCAGGGATAAATACCTGTGTATGAACTCTAACCCCATTTCCAATTTTTATATGATGCTCAACAACCGATAATGTGCCTATGCTTACATCATCCCCGATTTCATTCATTTCCCTTATATTTGCCTTATTACCAGTCTGGAAATTATTTCCTATCTTGTTGCCTGCATAAATTACAGTATGAGACCTGATTATTGCATTATCTCCAATAACAGTTTCTAACTCTCCAACACTATGCCCTTTTGGAGGTGCACCAATTATTGCGAAATCCTCTATGAAACAATTTTTACCAAGTCTTACATTGGGATGAATAACTGCCCTTTCGCTAATCATTTTCAATAAAGAAAATTTGACAGGATAACAGGATTAACAAAGATAAAAATTGCCATGCAATTCATCCTGTCTATCCTGTTAATCCTGTCTAAATTACCGTTTTAATATTACCTTTACAATCCTCTCTCCTGCCATTCCGTCACCAAAGGGGTTCCGAATTTTAGATTTTAGGTTTTGGATTTTAGATTTATTTATCTTTTTTATCAGCCTTGAGACCTCAGCAACAATCTTTTCTATATTACTTCCTATCACCTTTCCAATCCCTGCATCTATAACAACGGGTCTCTCAGTAACTTCCCTCAAGATAAGGACAGGTTTACCGAGGACGCATGCCTCCTCCTGAATACCGCCTGAGTCTGTTAATATAAGAGAGGAGATTTTCATCAAATGAATAAAATCTCCATAGCTTAATGGTTTTGTTAAAGAGATTCCTGAAATATCCTTTAATTCAGAATAGACAGTATTTCTTACATTTGGATTCGGATGCACAGGATAAATTACACGATATTCAGGGTATCTTTTTGCAATAATCTTTAATGCCTTGCAGATATTCTGCAACGGCTTGCCAAAATTCTCACGGCGATGGGCGGTTATTAAAATAATATTCTTATTATAGCAGTTCATTTTTATTAACAGAGAATCTATTTTATGCGCATTCTCTTTCAACGTTGTAAATACAGCATCAACAATAGTGTTTCCTGTAACGAATATATTCTTCGGGCTAACCCCTTCTCTTACCAAATTATTCTTATCCCTAACTGTTGGTGCAAAGTGGAGGTCTGATAGAACCGATGTCAATCTGCGGTTTATTTCTTCTGGGAATGGTTGATATTTATTAAATGTACGCAATCCTGCCTCTATGTGAGCGACAGGTATTCTCAGGTAGAACGCCGATAGGGATGAGATGAAGACCGTTGTTGTATCCCCCTGAACAAGAAGCAGGTCAGGCTTAAATCTTTCTAATACACTCTTTATCTTCTTAATAATTTTTGAAGAAATATCAAAAAGGTCCTGTCCATGGGACATGATATTCAGATTATGATCCCCTTTGATTTTAAAGAATCGGAGCATCTGCCTGAGCATTTCAGTATGCTGTCCGGTCAATACAACTATCGGCCTAATCCTTTCAGGATGTCTCCTCATCTCTTTTATAACAGGAAACATCTTTATTGCCTCCGGTCTTGTCCCGATTATAGTCATTACCTTTAACTTTTTAGACATATTTTCTTCTGATAAGTTTATGTAAATCTACACCAAAAAGCGATAATGGAACCTTATCGCTTCCGTTAAGAATATATTCTTTAAAACTTAAATCGTTCTGAAATCTTGTGGCAGCCTCTCTCATGGTTATAAAATTTATCCCCTCAAGATTTTTTAGATAGGCTATTGCCTCCTCAAATTTTTTAAGGTCATGGATATTTATAAACTGCCTCTCCTCATCAATGAAACTAAAACTATGCATAAAGAGATTTACAATCCTCACATCAGCCCTCCTGTATCTCTCTATCATTGACTTCAAGCCATATAAACTGCACCAGTTTATATCATACTTACAGTTTCCATTATAAAATACCCTTCTTCCAAGGACTCTGCCCATTAACTTTATTAGAGGCTTAAAAGGGACATGAAAATATGTGACAGGTATCTCAAGAACTCCGTCCCCTCCGCTTTGCTCTGGGCAGGCATGAAAGACTACCCTATTTTTCGTTATACCGAGAGGCGAAACCTCAAAAAAATTACTGCTGTCTATCAGGATACCATTTTCTTTAAGCGCCTTCAATGTATCGAGGTTTGCCATATAGCTACCTGCCCTATGGGCTATAGGTTTTTTATTTAACACATCCGATAAGAATTTAACTCCATCGGAGATAAATTGCCTTTGCTTCTCAAATGGCATATCTGATAAGTTTCCTTCAACCGGATGAGTGTGTAGTTCTACATCATGCCCCTTCTTATCAATCAACCTGCAAACATCTGCAATCTTCTCATTGCCTGAATTGTATCTCTCATATACATCAACAAAAAATGTCCCCTTCACCCCGTGCCTATCGAGTATGTCCATTATCCTCTCGATGCCAAAACATTCCCCATTAAAATTACAGTATATCCAGTCCTCCATCGGGGTGTCTTTATAAGGATTTTCAGTATCTATTGTAATTGTAAGATACATATTTGCCACAAATGAACAAAACCTTGATTTAGCCACGAATTTACACTAATATTCACGAATTAATAAACAACCCCCTAACCCCCTTTCCCTGATAAAAGCATTCAGGGACAAGTATTAAGGGGGAATTTTATTAGTGTCAATTCGTGTCAATTCGTGGCTAAAGCATCTTCGCACACCTGAACTATCCTCTCTGCATTTCTTTCCCAAATAAAGTTATTCTCAATAAACTCACTTCCCTTTTTCCCCATCTCTCTTTGAAGTTTAGGGGCTTCAAGCAGGTGTATAATCTTATTGGCAAGGTCTTCTGAATCCTCCGGTTTAAAAAGGAGACCTCTTTCATTATCTCCAATCTCCTCCCTCATTCCTTTGAGATCAGAGGCAATCACAGGAAGTCCCATAGCCATATACTCAAATCCTTTAACAGCCAGTGCTATTTCTGTAGCCTTAGATTTAATAAAGGGAACCAACCCTATCCTGGCTTTATCTAAATATGCCGGAATATCATCATGCCTGACCCA
>JACQBS010000115.1 GCA_016194325.1 Nitrospinota bacterium
AAGGGTATGCCTCAATCGGAGAGGTGATGGCAGTTATAGACAGAGAAGATGCAGAGAATTCCACACTAAAGGCTGCGGCTTGATGGTAAAACTAATGGAACGCCACTTTATAATTTCAACTAAAAATTTGACAAGTTCTTATTTTACTCCTCTGCTATATTTCCTTGTTTTTCTTATACAATGGTTTTTTGTAGGATATTTCTGGAATACTAGAACATTTCAGACCGAAATTGAATCAGAAGTTAAAAAACATAACGAAGAACTAAAAAAAATTAGAGAGGAAGTTGACAAGAAAGTTAATAAAGATGACCTTTTTTTGGAAAAATTAAAAACAGTTTCCTATACCGCAAAGAATAGAATATGTGCAATAGATTTGAATAATTATACAAGCACCACATTACCAATAGTTGAGTTGAAAAATAGTAAGATAGACAATAAACACTCTTTAATCTTAGATACAGATAAAGCATATAAATTAAAAACATATGGAATCTTAACTGATGATGACCTTCATAGAATGGCATCTGAACAAGTTACGGAAAATCACAAACAATTAGTCGGAATTGAAGGGCTAAAGCATCAAATTGTAATTTTTGAACAGGAATAATTTCGTCATTCCATTATGGGATTATTTAGAACATTTAAACCATTTTTCATTCCGCTTTTAATTGGTATAGTAGTATTAATAGGTTATTATATTTTTCATTCTTTCTTTTCATCCCCCAAGATTATCATAAGACCTACATTTTCAATTATTATTACTGATGCTTTAAATAAGAACGATAACTCTTCTATAGATGAAATAAAAGATTTTTTTGGGGTTTTTCCATTGTGTGATAAAAATACTTTTTTTGTCCCCTATAAAGATTCTAATTTAACTTATCTTTACGAACAGAATAATCCTCTTTCTTTGTCCGTTAATTTGATTCCAGAACTACCTAACCGAAAAAATTCAACGACAGACACAATAGATGACCTTAATAATCAGATTAAATTTGAATTAGATAAACTTCAAATTGATGACCATTTTTACGCTACCTCTACTCTTGATGATTCATCAAAAATTCGGTTGATTGAAGAATATATTAATATGAAAGAGCATAAAGGAGATAGTATATTGATTTTCACAAAAGACCAAACTGCAAAATTTATCGTATTGAATAACATAAGATATACTACTTTTAATTCTATTGATGAAATAAAAAAACAAAGAGATTCCATTTTATGCGAAAACAATAATGCTAAATTCATAGTTATTTATGACCCACCTACGATTGAATTTGCGAGTATCTTTAAGAAAAATTTAGAAGATATTAAAACCAAAATATCCGAATATGATAGATGTCGTGATAGTTTTTCAAATCGCTTTCCACTCATAACTTTTTATCCAGACAAAAAAAGAAGATTATCTGAGATAAGCACGGAAGCAAACAATTTCTATAACAACTTAGAGAAAAGCATCAAAAAGTTGAATAATACATCTGACAATATGGAACAAACCATAGAACAGATTCAAAAAAGTTTAAAAAAATTTAATGATGAAATCTATCCAAAAATGCAAAGGAATGATGGGTGTAAATATGAAATTCTTCTTTCTCAACGCAGAATGCCTCCGCGAAAAACTGACCCTTGTACGACAATCAGAAATTCCATTAGAAATATTGAGAGAGAATTGGCCACGCTAAAAAGAATCAATAGGAATAATCAAAATATAGAGCGTATTACAAACCTTGAAGGACAATTAAGAGAATTATTTTCTTTCGAAAACTGCAGAAATTGAGGTCTTAAAAAGAGGCTGGTTCAAGTATTACTTCTTCAATGCGTGATCGGATAGGTTTGATTCGCTTTATCTTAACATAAATCACGGATTGACCTTCTTCCGCCTGGCTCTCTGCTAACCTTTTACTCCATGTGTTAAAGTCTTCATCACCTTCCATCTGCATAGCTACAATGGCTCCTTTTGGAATAGAATCCCCGAACTCTGGATGCTCTCTGATATAGCGATTGAATTCTTTAATAAGCTCTGTATTCTTTTTTTCAAAAATATTCACGGATACACCCCTTTTAAAAATTCAAACATATAGATTTCCCAGTGTTCATCAATATCTTCGTCAGCGAGGGTTAATGCTTCTGCATATGGTAAATTTAAGTGTTCCTTTAGCTGTTCTCCTTTCCAGTTATACCTGTCTCGATGGGAAAAATCATGGGCACAATCGTATCTGACCACTGGTTCCCATTGATTCTCTACTTTAACCTCAAGTTGAACTATAAATTGACTTACCTGTCCCATATGTGTTTTGTGATAGTGTCGTTTTCGTGCTTTATCACTGTAATAAAGAAGATATTCTCTCTCACCCAATCTCTACCCCTTAAAAGTATTTGGTTATTATTTTATCGGAAATTTCATTCAAGGTCAATGTCAGTTTCACAAACTTTTCAAACATTTTCGCTGAAAATCTCTCCATGACATTTTCCACCTTTTTTGATAAACTCTTTCAGTGAAGATAAATTATTAATTTTAAAATGAGCAATTTACCCCTCACCCCAACCCTCTCCCAGAGGGAGAGGGAGAGAGTGGCAAGGGGAGCAGGAATCCAGACGCCGTCCCTGCGAATGCAGGGAACTATAAAAGACTGGATTCCGTGTTAAGCACGGAATGACAAATAGGGTATGTCAACTTATTTAAGTCTTTCGCTATAGTTTCCCTTCCACTTGAAAATGCCTCCCAAAATGCCCCCTTCGTATTGACAAAAATGGTATTATGTTGATACTATAGCTCTAAAAGGAGTTATTGTTATGGCGTGTATAAAAAAGGCACAGGTTTTTCTTACAGAGGAACAATACAGGATGCTTAAGAAAATTGCTTCTAAGACCCATAAGAAACCGGGTGTTCTCATCAGAGAGGCGGTGGAAAAGGTATATATGGTGGAAGATAGGAAGACCAAAATTGCAGAAGCTGTTGATAGACTCCTTTCTTTACCACCAACACCTATGTCTGAAGACTATCAGCAGTGGGAAGAAGAATATTCTAAGCTCAAACAACCCTGTGACCTTCAATGAGGTATAAAACCTTTCTGGATGCCAATATTATTATGTATGCTTTGGGTAAGGAGCATTCCTTAAAAAACCCGTGTAGAAAATCCCTCGAAATGATTAAAGAAGGAAAAATAATCGTTGTTACCAATACCGAAGTTTTGCAGGAGATACTACACCGATATTATAGTATCGGCATGCCCCGCATAGCTGAGGAGGCATATTCGGCTGTAAAGACCCTCTGTGTTGAAATCTATTCGGTTACATTGGTGGAACTTGAGAAGGCAATGAAACTGCTTAAAGAATTTCCTTCTATATCTTCAAGAGATGTTATCCATGCAGCAACAATGCTTAACAATGGTATAGAAAAAATTCTTTCAACCGACCCTCATTTTGATGTTATCCATGGCATTCAGCGAATTGCACCAGAAAGACTTTAACTTTAGTGCGAGATAGTGTTTAAAAAATTGAGGGTGGGTATCTGTTACTATATACACTAAAGGCTCTCCTTTAGTTTTATCTTAACACTTTCTATATCTTCAGGAGTTATATCCTCACTTCCCTTGAGAAGACCGTATATATTTGCTGATGTATGAACCTTAAGCTGAGGTTTGCCTGATTCTATTTGAGCTTTAAGGATGTGGAGCTTTAATTCCATTTTTGATAAACTCTTTAAGTCAAGATAAATTATTAATTTTAGAAATGAGCGATTTAATTTACATAAATGGAAAATTTTTGACAAAGGATGAAGCAAAGGTTTCTGTGCTTGATCATGGATTCCTTTATGGCAGCGGTGTTTTTGAGACAATGAGGGTTTACCGTGGGAATGTATTTATGATTGATAAACATATAGAGAGGTTGTTCAGGTCAGCAGAGGCTATCTATCTGAATATACCGATGGGTAAAATTGAGGTAAAGAAGGCTACAGAAGACACAGTTAGAAAAAATGAGCTTAAAGATGCCTACATAAGGATTACAATATCAAGGGGTGAAGGGGAGCCAGGACTTGACCCTGATTTATGTCAATCCCCGACTGTTGTTATATATGCAAAGGAGTTTAAGCCCTATCCTGAAGAATGGTACAAGGAGGGAATCAAAATAACAGTAACATCCATTAAGAAAGGTGCACCTGATTATATAAAAATTCCTTTGAAGGCTTGTAATTACTATCTGCCAAACTTTTTCGCGAAACTTGAGGCAAAAAAGAGAGGGGCAGGTGAAGGGATAATGCTTACTGAAGATGGATATATAGCTGAAGGGACAGTGAGTAATATCTTTATTGCTTCAAGAGGAATTCTTATTACACCGCCGGCAGGTCCTGATGTACTTGATGGAGTAACAAGGGAGATTGTTATTCAAATAGCAAAGGATGCAAATATTCCTTTTAAGGATGAGAAATTTTTAAAGGATGAATTAGTAAAGGCAGATGAGTGTTTTCTTACAAACACCACATTTGAGATAATGCCTGTGAGAGAGGTTGATGATTTCAAGATTGGTGAAAAGCCGCCGGGCAAGATAACAACTTTATTGATGGAAAGATTTAAGCATTACTCCTTATATTCTAAAAAGGTATGAATGTTGATTATATAAATCCATTTCTTGAGGCCGCAATTAATGTTGTGGAAACAATGGCATTTATAAAGCCTCAGCAAAACGGGAAACCCTACCTAAAAAAGAAGGAAGATCTGACAAAAGGGGATGTTACAGGAATTATTGGATTAACAGGACATGAGAGAGGCTCTATTGCAGTTTCCTTTTCAAAAAAATGTATATTGCGGATTATAAAAGGGATGCTGGGTGAGGAAAAATATTACATAGATGCAGAGGTGAGAGATGCAGTTGGGGAGCTTACAAATATGATTGCAGGAGATGGGAGGAGAATATTATCATTAAAAGGATATATCTTTGAGGCATCCATACCCACAGTAGTTGTTGGTTCCGACCACTACATATAGCATAAAACTAAAGAAGCCATAATAATTATTCCATTTAAGACAATAGAGGACCTTTTTTTTGTGGAGGCATGCTTTGAAAAATAATGGCTAAAGAATATCCCCAACATTTTATCCAACTACGAATCTGTATCATTTTCTAATTAATGTATCCCTTAGATAGAAATAGACAGGAAAGGTTAGTCAATTTTATTTTTGACTCTTCTGCATATTGCTTATTGAGATGATTTTATATAGAATGTAGGCGGAAAGGAGCAGAAAGTAATGATTAAGAATGATAAAGGCTTTACACTTATAGAGCTGATGGTTGTCGTTCTGATACTTGGGATTCTGGCTGCTATTATAGCTCCAAAAATTATCGGCAGGACAGATGATGCAAGGGTTACAGAGGCGAAGGTTCAGATAAAGAATCTTGAGACCGCACTGAAGCTCTACAAACTTGATACTGGAACATATCCTACGACCGAGCAGGGGCTTGATGCACTGATTGAAAAGCCTACATCGGGAGTTATACCAAAAAAATGGCGTGAAGGAGGGTATCTTGAAGTAAAAAAGATTCCTTTAGACCCGTGGAGTAACACTTATATCTATATCTCTCCCGGACTTCATGGAGATTACGATATTGTCTCCTATGGGGCAGATGGCGTAAGGGGAGGGGAGGGATTTGATAAGGATATTGAGAGCTGGAATATTCAGAATTAAAAATTAAGAACAAAAATATAATTTAGCCGCAGATTAACACTGATTTTCACAGAAAATGTTATTCTGAACGAAGTGAAAAATCTGAGTTTGAGATACTTCGCTTCGCTCAGCATGACACTCTGTATCATCTTGTGAAATCCTGTGGTTTAAAGTTTTTCCTTATGTATCATTCCCAAACAGCCCCTGCAAAATCTTTTAACTGTAAAGGATTTACACTTATAGAGCTTCTCGTAGTTATGTCTATTGTTGGAATCATATTGGCAGTTGCCCTCCCAAGATTTCCCTTTTTTGATGATATTTCTGTCAGGAGAGATACCAGGCAGATGGCAGGACTTATCCGATACCTTAATGAAGCAGCAGTGACAAAGAAGCTGTATTACAGGGTAAAGTTTAATATAGAGATGGGAAGGGTGAATGTAGAATACTCAAGAGACGGGGTTGAATATAAGGATGAGACTGACTCATCCATGAGAGGTTTAAGTTTGGGAGATATGGTAAAGATTGAGGATATAATCTTACCAGGGCTTGGCAAAATAAATAGTGGAGAGGTTACTGTTGTATTATTGCCATACGGTTTTTCAGAGCCGTTTAATCTGCATATAAAAGGATTGGGAAAATTTTTTACCCTTTCCTTTAATCCATATACTGAGAAGGTAAAGATTGAAGAGGGATATGTATAGAATGAAATTTCAAATTTCACGACCCACTATCATGGGTGCCCCGAAATTTAAAATTTTAAAGAAGGGGGGTTTTACACTTCTTGAGGTAATGATTGCACTGTCCATAGTGGCAGGTGTGATTATTACAGTCTTGGTCAGTCTTAATTATCAACTCGGCATAGTCAATGATAACAGGGATATTGTAATTGCAACTATACTTGGAAAAAAGATGGTGGGGAAAACCGAACTTTCAGCCCCGACGGAGAAGAAGAAAGGGGATTTTGGCAGTGCATTCCCTCAATTTTCATGGGAACTGAATTTGGAGGATACGCAGTTTAAAACCCTTAAGCGTATGGACATGAAAGTCTTATGGGGAAAGGGTAGAGAGGTATCTATTGCATCTTACAAGATTAAAAAATGAAAAAAACCTGATAAGCCACAGAGACACAGAGGCACAGAGAAGGAAAGTAAAAATCTTAAGAAAATTCATAAAAAAAGAAAAAATCTATTTAGCCACAGATTTTCACAGATTAAAAAATAAATCATAGTAATCTGTGTCAATCAGTGTCATCTGTGTAATCCGTGTTCTGTATGAATTTTTATAATTTCCTATGAATGAGCAAAGGGGCTTTACACTCATAGAAATTCTTATAGCTGTAAGCATTACAGCTATCCTCCTTACTGCCCTTTATAAGACATTCTTTTCTGTCCTTAAGGCGGGTGATGTGGTTGAGGAGAATCTTGATAAATATCTTGAGGCAGGCCGTTTCCTTGATAGGTTTGAGCAAGAGATTAATGCGGCATATTATAAAAACACAAATCCTAAGACTATTTTTGCAGGGGAAAAGAGGAGGATGACATCGGAGGTGTCATTTACTACATTTACCCATTCAATATTGAAGGAGGGTATGCCAACGAGTGACCTTTCAGCAGTCAGGTATTTTATTGATGAAGAAAAAGAGGGAGATGTAATCTATAAAGAGATATGGAATCCATATATCGGGAAGAGATTTAAATTTGAAGTGATGAAGGGGGTAAAGGGATTTGAGGTAAGTTTTTTAAATGGCAAAGAGTGGGCTTTAGCGTGGGATGCATCACTTGAAAAGAGGCTTCCTGAGGCAATCAAGGTATCAATTGCCTTAGAGGAAGGGAAGGAGCTATCTGCCATCGCTGTGCCAAAAATAAGGTAGGGATAAATGGTGAATAGGTGAATGGGTGAATAGTTTATAATTATGTTACGTTCACAAAAAGGCTTTGCCCTTATTATCACGCTTCTCGTTACAGCCGTTCTTGTCGGTCTGGTAACGGAACTTGTCTATGCAGTTTATATATCTGTCTCAAGGACTAATAATTTCAGGGATAGTCAGAGGGCAAGTCTGCTTGCAAGGTCAGGGGTAGATATGGCAAAGGCAGGGTTAGAGGAGTTTTTGAGAATCAAGCCCTTTATAACAATGGATAGCGATGGACTTGGTTTTAAGCGGAATGAGGAAGATGGTGAATTGGATATAAAGGTTTTAGATGAGCAGGGAAAGGTATCTTTGAAGATTGTGTATCCAAATACAGGCGCACTCAATGATAAGGTGTATAATATTTATCTGAGGCTGCTGAAACTGTTAAATCAAAAGGAGGATATTGCGGATACACTTTCAGACTGGATTGATGCCGATGATGAGCCGAGGATGATGGGAGCGGAGGGGATTGATTACTACCAGAGGCTTTCAAACCCTTACCTGCCCAAAAACGGCTATCTGGACACTCTTGAAGAGGTATTAATGGTAAAGGGATATACACCTCAAATTTATAAATCTATAAGCCCATTTGTTACTGTTTATAATACAAGCGGGCTTATTAATATTAATACTGCAGGCAAGGAAATTATGATGTCCCTTTCAGATGAAATAACAGAGACACTTGCACAAAGGGTGATAGATTATAGAAAGGCTATGCCTTTTAAGGGCAGGTCGGATATAATGAAGGTGGCTGGTTTTGAGACTATAGGTTTCAGCCTGCAGGACAAGATAACTGTTGAGAGCAACATTTTCAGAGTCCATTCGTCTGCGAAAATCGGAGAGGCTGTCAGGGTGGTAGAGGCTGTTATACAAACAGGGGGCGGAATACTTTATTGGAGGGAGAGTTGATGGCGAAAGAAATCCTCATCCTTGATATAGGTGTAGATTCTGTCAGGGGAGGCATATTTTCTCCAAAAAAAACCGAACCCATTTACATTCATACCCATCCTATTCTTAGAAAGAATGCCGTATCAGAGAGAGAAGAGATAAAATCTGCAATCTCTTCCTTACTCATAACAGCAAACGAAAAAGGTTTTAGAGAATTTGATAAGGTGCTTGTAGCCATCCCACCTGATGAGATAAGCATGAGGATTTTATCAATCCCATTTGAAGACAGGAAAAAAATTCAGGATATCCTTCCCTTTGAGCTCAGCGGTCTCCTCCCCCACGATGTAAAAGAGATGATTGTGGATGCCATCCCGATTGGCAATGAGAGGGTTCTAACTGCTGCCTTAGAGAAGGCAAGGTTAAAGAAATATCTTGAGATGCTGAAAGAATTTGGGCTTGACCCATATTGGCTTGGTTCAACTATATTTTCTATGGGAAGGCTCTTAAATGGGGCGAATAAGGGTACAGCAGCATTTGTTGGTGATGAGTCTTTTATGGTTCTATCTGACGGAGAGCCAAGATTCTTTAAACCTCTCAACGGAATAAATGAATTAAAGATAGGGTTAATCTATCTGGAGTCTGAGGGAATCCATATAGATAAGGTTTACTCTGTTGAAGAAAAGACAAAGGATTTGAAATCACTCCTGCCCAAAACTGATATTAAAAATATTTCGCTGCCATGGAATTGCCCTCCAGAGGGAACTGGTTTATATGCCCTCTCACTTCATCTTCAAAAAAAGATGGAAGGTACCATAAACTTTAGAAAGGGGGAGTTTGAATATACAAAGGAGAGTAATGCGGTTAAAAGGAACCTGAAATTTACAGGAGTGATTATTACTATTATAGCAGGACTTTTGTTTGGGAATATTTACCTAAAATATAAAACTCTCTCAAATGAACTTATATCAGCCAAGGGTGCCTTGAAAGGGGCATATATTGAATTATTTCCTGGTGAGGCCAAGGTGTTAGATGAATTATATCAGCTTGAGGCAAAGGCAAATAAATTAAAATGGGATTTGGAGATTGCTTCCGGCGGAATCAGCGTCCTTGAAATAATGAAAGTATTATCTAAGACAGGCGGGAATAATAGTAATTTCAGGGCAAAATTTAATGAGGTTTATATAGCTGAGGGCAGGATGACAGTTAGGGGCGAGACAGATTCCTTTGAAAGTGCAAATACTTTGAAAGAAAGATTGATTAAAGAAAACTATTTTAAGGATATTCTGCTGACCGACCTGAAGACAAAGGCAGGAGGGGGGGCAGCCTTTAGTTTTTCTATTACACTAAAAAAATGAAAATGATATTTAAGAGATTTATCACAGAATTTGACAGAAGAAGGTTATTTGTCCTGCTTGGAGGAATTTCTTTTGTAATTGTGCTTTTGCTGACAGGGGATATCGTGTTAAAAAAATACAGGGGTTTGGAGAAATCAATCCTTGTAAAGAAAAAGGAGATGTTAAATTTTGTGCGACTCAAGGAGGAATATTTAAGAAAAAAGGATATGTATGATTATATTGAAAGAAGGGCGCTCTCTCCAAGAGGTATGGAGTCACCCATTACAATATTAGAAGGGATAGGAATAATGACAGGGATTAAGGAAAAAATAATAATGCTAAAACCCCTTGAAGAAAAGGTGGAGAAGGAATATCTGAAAAGAGGCGTAAATGTAAAGGTGGACGGGATAGACCTTAATCAACTAATTAACTTCCTATACAAGATTGAAAATAACAAAGCCCTACTTTTGGTAAAAGGGTTTTCAATGAAAAGCCGTTTTGACAACCCCAACCTTTTAGATGTTGATATTAGTGTGGCGGTTATAAGTAAAGTTTCTGGGTAGGAACAAAGACCTGATTTTAGACAGGATATACAGGATAAAACAGGATTACATCCTGAGCTTGTCGAAGGATAAAAAATATTCATAGTTCACATGCTCACTATTAATCCTGTTAATCCTGTCAAGTTTTTATAATTTCCTATACATGAACATAAAAAGGCTTTTCATAGCTGCAGGTATTATCTTCACAGCTGTCCTTCTCTTTTTAATTACCTTTTTCTTTGCCTTTCCCAACAACCTCATAGAATCATGGTTAGAGAGTGAATTAAATGAAAGGACAGGGCTCGTCTTTTCAATAGAGGGTTTTCAAAAGGTATTTCCTCTCAGTTTTGAAATGAAAAAGATGGAGGTTATTTATGCAGGAGATAATACCCACCTTTTTAATATTAATAATATAAATATGAGATTTTTGCCTTCAAGCCTCATTTTAGGGAATATAAAGATTAATGCTTATGGGGATGTTGGAGGCGGGCATATCAGTGAAGATGTAATAATCAAGGTTGGAGGCATTACTCTGAATACGGTTGCAAAAAATATAGGCTTAAAAGATATTCCATCTCTTAATTCTGTTGGTCTTTATAGCGGAGTTGTCAATGTCTATGGACAGACCATCATCTCTCAGGAGAGGTGTATTGGGGGATTTATAAAAGCGGATGGGAAAGATATAGATGTAAGCAGATTAAGGATTCAGGGGTTAATAATGCCATTTGAAGCGATAGAGAAGATTGGTATTACTACTAAATTGGAGGAGTGTAAATTAAAACTTAATGGATTATGGGTGGAGGGGAAGGAGCTTTCTGCAAGGCTTCAGGGGATTGTTAATGTCTCAAGCCCTTTTAAAAATAGCCCAATAGACCTGACCCTTGAAATTACCCCAAAGGCACAACTCATAAAAAATGATACCATTTTATTCCTAATCAAGGATTATCGTAAGTCTATAAATTTTTATTCAATTCCCATAAAGGGGACAATAGGAAATCCTGTCTTTATCAGGTAAGGTAGAAGTAAAAAAACAGGAATTGAAAATTTTCTGTAAAATTTTCCCTCTTTCGTATTTAAGTTGAAAACTTAGGGTCAAGCAGTCCACAATGCTGATGTATCTTGAGTAAGAAGTATTTAACATCTCTATAGCCGTAGGCCATACGCTTTAGCCTCTTTATCTTGTTGTTAATCCCT
>JACQBS010000116.1 GCA_016194325.1 Nitrospinota bacterium
ATCCTGTTCCTGATAAGGGGAAGGGAAATCACAGCACATTTGCTTTTTATCTATTGAGAATCTTGGAAAGAAATGAAAATAAGTACTTAATACCACAGCAGATAATAGCAGAACTACAGCCCTTAGTTTCAAATGAATCACGGCAGACCCCAAAGAGTGCACCAATTGCAGGTATCGGCGATGAAGGCGGACAATTTGTATTTAAGAATACGGCATATGCGAAGTAGTTATTTTCTGATTTCTAAATTTCTATTTTCTAATGGACAGTAGCGCGGGGGTTCATCCCCTGCCTACAGCCGACAATAAATGTCGGCGCTACAGATATATAATGTAACATTGCCCCACAATAATAAAATCGTATCGCGGGCGTTCATCCCCCCTCATAGCCGACCATAATGGTTATCGCCCCCCCCTTTTTATGATTAATTTTCCATTACTTTATGGTATTATCTTGCCATGAATATTAATCATCTCCACGATAAAGACATTCGAGGACAGGCATCTGTAGATAATCTTATAAATCTTGCGCTATCCGAGGATATAGGCTCAGGGGATATTACCACGAATGCGCTTATTCCGCCGGAAGCAAAAGGAGAAGCATATATCATAGCTAAGGAGGATATGATTTTATCCGGAATAGATATTTTTAAAAAGACCATACAATTGGTGCACTCACTTTATTCAGATGCCGGTATTCCCCCTAAATTTAAGGATAGATTTAGAGATGGCGAAATGGTAAAAAATGGAAAGATTATTATAGAAATGAGCGGAGACATGAGATCTTTGCTGACAGGGGAGAGGACAGCCCTGAATTTTTTACAGAGGATGAGCGGGATAGCTGCCCTTACCAGAAAGTTTGTGGATGAGGCTGCTTCGGCTTCGCCTCGCAATGACAAGGCTAAGATAATTGATACCAGAAAGACAACACCGGGCTTAAGGATTTTAGAGAAGTATGCTGTAAGATGTGGAGGGGGGCTTAATCACAGAGCTGGTTTATATGATGGTATTCTCATAAAAGATAATCATATTAAGGCAGCAGGAGGGGTTGTAAAGGCGGTAAAGAAAATTAGAGAAGACATCCCCCATCTTATGAAAATTGAAATTGAGACAAAGAGCATAGAAGAGATAAAGGATGCACTTAAATGCGGGGTGGATGTAATAATGCTTGACAATATGGATATACCGACAATAAAGAGGGCAGTGAAGCTGATAAATAAAATGGTGTTAATCGAGGTATCAGGCGGGGTTAATATTCAGAATGTTGCCGGGATTGCCGCAACAGGAGTTGATTATATCTCAATAGGCGCCTTGACCCATTCTGCGAAGGCAGTGGATATAAGTATGGAGATTAAATAAAATGGGTCAAGGGTCAAGGGTCAAGGGTCAAGATAAAATAGAAAGTATAAAGATAAAAGAGCATCTGACAGCGAAATTCATAGGCACGGAGATATATATTTTTGATAGAGTAGAGTCAACAAATGATACTGCAAGGGAGCTTGCAAAGAAGGGCTGTAAAGAGGGAACGGTTGTTATTGCGGATTTGCAGAGTAAAGGGAAGGGGAGATTGGGAAGGAGGTGGGAATCTCCATCAGGAGCAGGCATCTATCTGTCAATTATTCTGAAGCCTAAAAAGGTGGTGTCCCAATTGACACTTGTGGCGGGTGTTGCGGCAGTAGAGGCAATAAAAGGTATAATCCCCCCCCACCCCCCTTTTGAAAAGGGGGGAAAAGGGGGGATTTTCAGGGTTTCTCTTAAATGGCCTAATGATATAAATATTAATGGGAAAAAGGCAGGCGGTATTTTAACTGAAGGCATATTAAAAGGAAAAGTAGTAATTGTTGGTATAGGAATAAATGTGAATACCCCCCCATTATCCCACCCTTTACGACCTCCCCTATCCCCTCCTTCTGAAGGAGGGGAAAAAGGGGAGGTCAAAAGGGGGGGGTGGGGGGTTGAAGGTTTTTCGGATGAATTAAAAGATAAGGCAACATCTATAATGATGGAAATAGGAAAACGGGTTGACAGGAATTTGCTTATAGCGGAGTTATTGAATAGTTTTGAATACTGGTATGAGAAATTTATTGAAGAGGGCGAGACTGTTATGAAAAGGTGGAGAGAGCTTTCAGATACCGTTGGGCGAAGGATAAAAGTAAATGCTGAGAATCAAGTATTTGAGGGAATAGCCGAGATGATTGATAGTGAAGGCTCTCTTATGCTTAGGCAGAATAATGGCTCTCTTAAAAGGGTATCCGCAGGTGAGGTATGCTATTAGCTATTGATGTTGGAAATACAAATATAGTGATTGGTCTCTATCAGAAGAAAAAACTCATTATCCACTGGAGAATAGAGACTGACAGGGAAAGGACAGAGGATGAGTATGCTGCATTAATGAGGGGGCTCTTTTCAATCAAGGATTTAAAATTTGATGTTGTAAAGGATATAATAGTCTCCTGTGTTGTCCCCCCGCTCCTTCCAATAATAGAAAACCTTTCAAAAAAATATTTTAATGCCTCACCCCTTATTGTTGGTCCTGGCATAAAGACAGGCATACCGATTTTATATGATAATCCAAAAGAGGTTGGTGCTGACAGGATAGTTAATGCGGTTGCAGGATATGAAAGATATGGAGGTCCCTTGATAATTGTGGATTTTGGGACTGCTACTACATTTGATGCAGTGTCAAAAGGGGGGGAATATTTGGGAGGGGTCATAACGCCGGGGATTGGCATATCAATGGAGGCACTATTTGAAAGGGCTGCAAAACTACCAAAGGTAGAATTGATTAAACCTCCGGCAGTTATTGGACGAAATACCATCAGTAGTATGCAGTCAGGGGCAATTTACGGATATGCAGGTCTGGTTGACAGGATTGTGGAGGAGATGAGAAAAGAATTAGAGTCGGTTCGGCAGGCTCACGATGTAAATGTAGTTGCCACGGGGGGGCTTGCTGAGTTAATTATCCCTGAGTCTCTGACTATAAAAGAGGTTAATCCTTTTCTTACACTTGATGGGCTAATGATTATATTTGAGAAGAATAAAAGATAAGTAATGAGCAATGAATAAAAAATTGTTCAGCCACGAATTTACACGAATTAACACTAATTTTTTTTAATCTTTTCTTTTAATTCGTGAATATTCGTGTAAATTCGTGGCAAAAATTAAGTTTTTGTTCGTGGCTAAAAATTTCTTTTATGATATTATTAACGCATGTATAATGAATACTGGGGGCTGAAAGAGTCTCCTTTTGAAAATGTCCCCGACCCCCGATTTATGTGTCATTTCTCCCAGCATGATGAGGCGCTCATGAGAATGATGTTTGCAGTGAAGGGTAGAAAAGGGGCTGCGATGCTGACCGGAGATGTAGGATGCGGCAAGACAATGCTGAGCAGGGCGTTTATACAACAGCTTGCCGGCGGTCCCTATGAGGTTGGCATAATAGCAAATCCAAGCTTCCCTCCAATAGATTTTTTAAAGGAGATTATCTATCAGCTTGGGATAAGAAAGACAGCAGAGCATAAATCAGACCTCCTTCGGATACTAAATGAGTTTATGCTGGAAAACATGAAAAAGGGGAGGGATACTATAATTATAGTTGATGAGGCACAGGTTATAAATAATGCCGACACATACGAGGAATTAAGGTTATTGCTAAATTTTCAATTAAATGATAGATTTTTACTGACACTTATACTTATCGGGCAGCCTGAGCTTAAAGACCATATTGCTGTTATACCGCAGTTTGACCAGAGGATTGCAATAAAATATCATATTGGGCCATTGAATTTAAGTGATACTGCAAAGTATATAATGTTTCGTTTAAAGACCGCAGGGATGCAGAAAAATGTATTCACAAAAGAGGCTATAATGAAGATTCAGGAATACACACAAGGTGTTCCGAGGAGGATAAATAATATGTGTGACTTGTCCCTCCTCGTAGGATTCAGCCAGAAGTCTACTGTGGTAGATTCAAAATTGATTCAGAAGATAATTGAGGACAGAGGATAATGGTTAGATTATCAGAAATTATTAAAGAAGATAGCCTTAAAAAACAGGAAAGAGTTGGAGTAGAAAAATCTGTCCAGAAGAATAACAGTTCAAAGGAAGAGGTTGTTGATCAGGATGCATTTGAAAAATTAGAGGCAGGTATTCAGTTTAAAGAGATTGTAAAAGAGAAGAAAGAAGAGGTCGTTGAGCAGGAGACGTTTGAAAAGGTAGATACAGGAATACATTTCACAGGGTTAGTAACAGAAAAGAAAGAGGCGGCAAAAAAACCTGATAATAAGGAAAAGATAAAGCAATATGAACAGTTTTACGACAGCATATACGAATGGACAAAGAGATTTGTTGATTCTGTAAAGGCAGGCAAGAAGCTTGGCCTTTCAGAGGTTTTTAAACTGATTGAGCAGGTTGTAGATAATGCTGAATCACTGGATATACTTTACAGAAAGGCGATATACGCAAAGGAATTAGATACATATATATCTCACCTTGTCAATGTCATGGTCTATTCATTGAAAATAGGGCAGGGGCTGGGATATAATAGGGAGAAGCTTATTGAACTTGCCATAGCATCACTTCTCCATGATATTGGTATGATTCGTGTCCCTGACAGCATAGTCAATAAAACGGAAAAATTAAACGATGAAGAATTTAATACAATGAAAAGACATTCTGTTGCCGGGCATGAGATGTTGTCAAAACTCTATCCTGAATATCCATGGATAGCAGAGGTGGCACTTCAGGAGCATGAGAGAGAGGATGGGAATGGATACCCAAATAGATTAAGGGGAGATGAGATAAATGTCTATGCGAAGATTGTCAGTATTGTAGATGTGTTTGAGGCGCTTACGCATAAAAGACCCCAGAGAAAGAGGTTCCTTCCAAATGATGCAGTAAAGATAATAGTTCAGCAGGAGAAGGATGCGTTTTCAAAGGGAATAATTAAGGCTATGCTTACAAAACTATCCGCTTTTCCTCTTTACAGTTATGTGAGATTGAATTCAAAGGCGATAGGGATGGTCATTGAGATAGATGAGGTATCGCCGTTAAGACCAACACTTCAGATACTTTTTGATGATAAGGGGAGAAAGATAGCCGGTGAAAAGATTGTAAAATTAAAGGATACACCGCTCCTTTATATAACTGATGCAATATATGAAGAAGAATTACCAAAATAAACAGAGGACAGAAGACAGAAGTCAGTTCTTTTTACTGCTTACTGTTTACTGCTTACTGCATTCGGTTGTTCAAAACAGGTGGCGGTAGTAACAGATGCAAAATATTATGAAGGAAAGATTAATGAGTTGACAGAACAGTTGTTGAAATCTATTCCTAAAGAAAAGATTGAAGCAAAAGAGGGAAAACTAATAAACAGGGTTGCAATAATGGATTTTGTAAATTCCAACGGCAGGGTGTCTGCACTGGGTAAATATTTGGGTTCAAAACTTTCAGAGACAATAATAGAAAAAAATTACTATAAGGTTGCCCAGAGGGGAGAGGTTCTTGATGCCATGAAGAATAACAATATCGTATTTACAGGTGTAATGAATAACGAGACAATAAAAAAGCTTGGCGAGAGACTAAAAGTTGATGCAGTTTTTTTCGGAGAAATAGTAGACTTAGGGACTAATATTGATGTGAATATCAAATTTATCTTGGTGAAGGATGGCGAGATGCTTTCCGCCGCAAGTATAGATATAGAAAGGACAAAATCGGCAGTAAACTTAATGGAAACCTATTAAGTATCAAAGCTTCAAAGTGTCAGAGTATCAAAGAAAAAAGAATTAAGACTTTGACACTTTGACTCTCTGACACTATAATACTTATAAAGGGGGTGAATAGTATGTCAGATGGAACAAGACGTGATTTTATGAAGAAGGCAGGGATTACAGGGGCAGTACTTCTAACCTATGTAACTCCTACAGTAGAGACATTTAAGATTGCAGATGCATGGGCAGATGAGGAAGGCGGCTGGGAAGGCCATGATGACGAAGGGAGGAGACATCCATCTAAGAAAAAATATGGATACCAGGGAGAGGGTGGCGAAAGTTCACTTCCAAAGGAAACAACTGATTGAGCTATGGCGGAGATAAAAACAGATAAGCCTGTCAGACGAAATGACCTGCTTGTTAGAGAAGTTGAGAACGAAAATATAATATACGACCACACAAATAATTCTGTCCATTCCCTGAATATCACAGCAAAGTTTATATGGGATTGCTGTGACGGCAGCCATAACCTCTCGGAGATAGCCAAAGAGATTACTGCAAAGTTTAATATAGATTCAGACACTGCACACGGGGATTTAAAAAAGACAATAGATAGTTTTAAAAAGAATCATCTCCTTCAGGAGTAACCACTGGAAAGTCATCTATATTTCTACAGATTTTATAATATCCTGCTATCAGTTGAATCAAATTCCTTACCACTCCTCAAAGAGGTCAAAAATCTATTCATCCCATTTTACATTGAAGACAATCACCAGCCTGATTTGAGATATATTTTAGAGGCATCAGGAGACCCCAATTCTGAAGGGGGATTCTATGGCAAAGTATATAGAAGCGGAATCCTCCTCTACGAAACTAAAGACCCGTTTGAGTTTATCTCCTATATTGAATGGTCTATGATTGATACTGCCCTTGAAAGAATGGAAGGATTTTATCAGATTCATGGTGGTGCTGTAGTTAAGAATAATAAGGGGCTTATCCTTCCTGCAGCGCCAGGGAGCGGCAAGACTACACTGACAGTCGGACTTACCATGAATGGCTTTCAGTGCCTCTCTGATGATATTGCATTAATCGCAATGCAGTCATTAAAATTAAATCCTTACCCGCGTAATATATTTATTACCGAAGAGAAGAAGGATGTATTTGACCGATATGGTTATAACCTTCCATTAAGAAAATCAGAATGGACGGATATGGGGGGGTGGGATTTTATTTTTACCCCCCCCCCACCTATGACTATAGGTGCGGGGGTTGATTTTATCATCTTCCCTGAGTACAATCCTGCTTTAAAAACAGAGCTAAAAGAGATTTCCAGGGGAAAGGCGATGTTTAAAATAATCAGGGAGTCCTTTAATTTCTATAAGTTTAAAGACAGAGGCATTGATATAATCCATCGCCTTGTTCAGAAGGCTGAATGCTATCAGCTTACTGTAAACAATCTGAACGAAGCTGTAGAAATTATATCTGATTTATTTTCACCAAAAGACACAAAAAATTAGCCACAGAGGCACGGAGACACAGAGAAAAACAATAAGGAGAAATGGGGAAAGAAAGAGAAAGAGAGAATACAAGAACAAAAACCTAATAATCTACAGATAAAAACAAACCACAAGATTTCACTATATTAAGAAAAAAAGAAAAATCTTGTGATAATCTTGTGTTAATCTCGTGGTTATATGTTTTTATTTTTTATTTCCGATTCTCCATCTTTTCCCTTTCTCCTTAATCTTTTTTGTTTTTTTATGTTTCTCTGTGCCTCTGCGTCTTTGCGGTTAATTAGGTTTTTGTTTATGATTAAATATTATTTAGGATTACTCAAGGATAAACACAGGATTGAGACATTCAGGGGGGCAATCTCCAAATCTGTTAGTCCAGGAGATGTTGTGCTTGATTTGGGGACAGGGCTCGGGACATTTGCATTTTTTGCTGCAAAGGCAGGGGCAAAGAAGGTTTATGGCATAGACAAAAAAGATATAGTTGAAATGGCAAAGGAACTCTGCAAATTTAATAATCTTCAGGAAAAGGTAATTTTTTATAAGGGATATTCGGATAATATAAACCTGCCTGAGAAGGTTGATTTGATTATAACAGAGATGTTATGGTCACTCTTTATAAGTAAAACAACAATGAATAGTATAAAAGGTGCTAAGGAGAAATTCTTAAAAGAGAATGGAAAAATAATGCCGGAATCTGTCAGGATATACCTTGCCCCGGTAAGCAATCAAAAAGCCTATAATGATGTAGTGTCAGTTAATGAATATGGGATAGACTTTACACCTGCCGGTAAAATGATGATTAATAATTTTCATCAGAAACTCTTTAAAAAAGAAGACCTCCTTTCACCTCCGAAGATGGTTAAAGAGATAAATCTAATGAATATTAATTTAGATGAATTGCCGATTGACTGGCACGGCAGTTTCCATTCATCGTATTCTGGAATTATACATGGCTTGGCAGGGTGGATGGACCTCAAGCTTACTGATAATATTATCCTGTCAAATTCCCCCTCTTCTACGGCTACAGTATGGGAGAACATTTTTTTCCCGATGGATAAGCCTTTGAAAATCTCAGAGGGTGATACAATTGATGTAGCCTTAAAGACAATACCCTTTGAGGGTGATTATGAGTGGAACTGGGATATAATTCTAAATCCCCCTCAATCCCCCTTTGATAAAGGGGGACTCAGGGGGATTAGCCGAAGCCACTCAACATTTAAAGGTTTTCCTGTGTCAAAGGATTTCTTCAGGAAAAAATCATTAGATTTTATTCCTGACATCTCACCTGAAGGTGAAATTACGAAGGCAATACTGGAACTCTTTAATGCCAAAAGAACAGTGAGAGATATTGCAGAAGAGATTCAAAAGAGATTCCCCCATCAATTCAAGGATATAAAGGATGCGTTGGGAAGGGTGGAAAGAGTGATTGAAAGATATTCCCGATAAATAAAAGGTTAAGGTTTAGGTTGAGGCTTAGATTTTCTTAACCTTAACCTCAACCTGCTTTTAAATGGACTATTCAAAAGAAGAAGAACTCCTAATAGCAGTATCCCGCCTTCATTTAGAAGATAAAGATAAAGCTAAGATTATTGAGCTCTGCAGAGAGCCGCTCAACTGGGGTTATCTGATAAAAAGGGGAGGGGATGAGGGTGTAGATTCCCTTTTGTATTATCATATAAAAAATGTAAATTCCGATTTAAACGGTTTAAACGGCTTGAACGGTTTTAGAAAGCTCTCCGCCCAATATTATTCCAATCTCATCTCCAATATCCACCTCATGGATGAGTTTTATAATGTATTAAAAAGGCTGAATAAAATTGGTGTAGAGGTTATTGTACTTAAAGGAGTTTTTCTGGCTGAAAAAGTTTATAGAAATATTGGCTTAAGGCCCATGTCAGATGCGGATGTTTTGGTAAGGAAAGAAGCCCTTCCCGAAGTAATGAAGGAGATGTCAGATTCAGGCTATCATATTACACCTCACGGCCATCTCGGATATTTAAAAGATGGAGAATTCCCTGCAGTTATAGATTTTCACCGGGATATATGGTTCCCTGAGACGGATGATGTCTGGAGAAGGTGTAAAATGACGATGATAAAGGATATCCCTGTAAAATCTCTGGACAATGAAGATACTCTGATATACATGGCAACTCATCAATCAATAAATCATGGTATGCATAAATTAATATGGTTATGTGACATCCATGAATTTATCAGGGCATACAGGGATGACATTGATTGGAAAATTTTTATCAGGAGGGTGAAAGATTACAATATAGAGATACCTCTCTATTATACACTTTCACATACTGAAAAACTTTTAGGGACAGGAATTCCCTCTGATGTATTAGAAGAGCTTAAATCCTTAAAATCAAATTCCTTTAAGGCAAGGGTATTTGAAAAGACGACTACAAATCATTATACAGTTGATGTAGGACACATACTTTATCTTATACTGCTTAAAGGTTTAAAAAAAAAGGTATTATATCTATTTCATTATATCTTTCCAGAAAGGGATTTTATAACAAAAAGGTATTCCCTCTCTTCAGGGCGTAAAAACTATCTTTATTACATAGTAAGACCCGTTCTTCTATCCTTTAAGGGGATAAAGGCGGTCTATCAGATTATCTTTTAGATTTGTGCAAGAATAGGAAATTATAAAAACTCTAAGGAATTCAGGAAGGCATGAAAAAATATTCCTGTATTCCTGATTTCCTAAGAAAATTAGATTTTTGTTCTGCAATTCATGTCACATCCTCCTTCCAATCCTCCTCTTTGTATCCTTTATGTTTTTATGATAATATTTCAACTATAGGATTTATAACTATTATGAAAATAATTGTATCATTTATGAAAAATATTTTATCTTTTTTGATGCCTGATTCATCGTCTAATGGAAAAGAGACTTATAGGTCTATTTCTCCTGAGGAGATAATGCATCTTTTAAGAGAGGACTCATCTAAGGCAGAATATATCCTTCTGGATGTGAGGAATGGAGACGGCTCAACTGTAATCCCCGGAAGTGTTGAAATACCCCTTAATGAGGTGGAGAGGAATTTTGGTAAGCTGGATTTTAATAAAACAATAATAGTCTATTGCCGGTCGGGGGTCAGGAGCCGTGAGGCATCAAAAAAACTTTACAATCTTGGCGCTAAAAATGTCGTTAATATGGATGGCGGTATTTTGGCATGGGAGAGGGCAGGGGGCGGGGTTTTAAAAAAAGGGTAGTCTTACATTTTTTACAATGTTATAATTTATTTGATGGAAGTCTTTAACCTGAATTATGCATTAACCACAGATGAACACAGGTAAGCATTTATAGAATAAAGTATCAAAGAGTCAAAGAGTCAAAGAGTCATAGTGTCAAAGTTTTTTTAACTCTGACACTTTTATTTTACCTGTGTCATTCTGTGTTTACCTGCGGTTTCATGCATTTTTTGGATTTAATATATAAGGTTTTTTAAATTAATGGTCAGATGAAAAAAACGATAACATTAGTTTTCATATTGATATTTGTTTTAATTACAGGATGTGTGAAAACCCCTGTCAAAAAAGATACCCTTCAAAAGGATGTTCAAAATAATAATAAAGTCGCCGCTGAGCAAGTCAAAGGAAAAGACACCTTCAAGGAAAAACAGGTTGAAATAGAATTACAACCTCCGCCGGCAGAAATCAAACCTGCAGAGCCCATACCAACTTATACTGAAAACCGTGCATTCAGCGATATCCTGGGTTTTTCTGAGTATGTAGTGGGTCCATTGGATGTTCTTACAATGACATTCTGGAAGGGGACAACCCCTGAGATAGTTCCTATACTTGTAAGGCCTGATGGAAAGATTTCATTCTCTTTCTTAGAAGATGTCCCTGTTGCAGGCCTGACACCAACCCAGATAGATAATCTTATTACTGAGAGGTTATCGGCATTTGTAAAAAAGCCGAGGATAGATGTTGTAGTAAAAGATTACAATAGTAAAAAAGTCTCCCTCTTTGGTGCCATTAACAGGCTGCAGACAGGTATATCAGGACCTGGAATATATCCGATTACAGGGAGGGTGACCATGCTTGACCTCATTCTTGTTGCAGGCGGCCATTCAGAGCAGGCAGACCTGACAAAGGTAGAGTTGACAAGGAAGGGGAAGATTTACTCATTGAATCTTTACAATGCACTATTTCAGGGGGAATCTTCTCAGAATATATTAGTTGAGGCAGGCGACAGGATTGTAGTGCCTGAGTTGTCCCAGTATCAGGAGGGTAAGTTGCCCGATAGAAAGATCTTTGTATTGGGGGAGGTCAGGGCTCCCGGGCTTTACAGGTTTAAAAAGACTATCCATGTTGTTGAGGCTATATCAATGGCAGGCGGGACCACAATCCATGCTGTAGAGGATGATACAAAGGTGTTGAGGGGGGATGAGAAGAGGAGGGTGGTATTGGCATCAAATATTAAAAAATTCTTGAAGGAATTGGATATGAGCCAGAATATAGCATTAGAGGATGGGGATGTTGTATTTGTGCCAAAATCAACTATAAGCAATGTATCTGATTTCTTTAATAAGATATCTCCTATTCTTTCAGGACTCCTTTATCCGGGTTTGTATAGGGATATTTACACTACAGGCGGCGGGCTTAGATTTGATACAGGTCCGCCGACAAAGAGTTCACAGCCTACATCTGTCCCACAGGTTACACCGTAAAAGGCAAAAGATTAGGTCAAGGTTGAGGTTAAGGTTAAGAAGATTCTCAACCTCAGCCTCAGCCTTAACCTTATATTTTTATGGCAAGAAAATATGAACTTGATTTAAGGGATTATGTAAGAATCCTCCGTAAGAGGAAGGTGATAGTAATATTTACCACCCTTATGCTGGGGATATTCAGCTTTGTCTTTGCCACACTCCAGAAGCCTGTCCCTTTATATAAAGCGTCCTCAAGTGTCAAGATAGAAAAGAGCAGCACTATGGCAGGACTTTATCTGCAGTCCGTCTCCTACAGTGAATACGATACCCTTGAGACGCAGGCAACCATTATAAGAAGTTATCCCATAATGGAGATAGTTGCAAAAAGGCTTGAACTCCTTGATAAAAACCTCTCCTCAAATGATATAAGGCAGAATAATAAATATCTGAATGTGGTTCTTGACCTCAAAGATAAGGTAACCACTGCTCAGGAGGGGAATACAAATATCGTAAATATTACCATTACATCCGAAGAACCTGATTTTTGCCAGTTGGCTGCAACTACAATAGCTGAGGTCTTTAAGGAACAGAATACATACGAGAAAAATAAAAGGGCAATATCTGGCAGAGAATTCATTGAAGGGCAGCTAAAGATAGTGAGTACAAAATTAAAAGATGCAGAGGAAAAAGTTAAGACATTCAGAGAGGAAAATAAACTGGTGTCATTGCCCGACCAGTCAAGGATAGTGCTGGATCAACTGACAAGGGCGGAGGCACAATATAATGAGCTGACAAAGAGCCTCTCCGAGATGGAGCTTATGGCAAAACAGTTGAAGGAGCAGAGGGCAATACCGAAACAGACATTGGAAGGCGTAGTGGCAGAAAGGGTAGGTCCTATATTCCAGAGATTGAACACCCAGCTTCTTGACCTGAATGTAAAGAAAGACTCCCTCCTTTTGTTATTTACAGAGAAACACCCTGAGGTTCAGGATGTAAATGAACAGATAGCAAATATTACGAAAAACATGATTAGCCAGTTGATGGCACAGAAAAATACACTGCAGAGGGCTGCAGAGTCTCTTAAGGTTGAGATTGAAAAACTTAGGGAGCAGTTGAAAGCCTTGCCGGAGAGCGGGCTTAAACTGGCAAGACTTGAGAGGGATGTAAAACTTAATGCAGAGGTCTATACCATGCTTGAGCAGAAGCATCAGGAGGCACTCATACAGGAGGCGGAAAAGATAGAGGAGGTTACCATTGTAAAACCTGCCCTTAAACCGACCTCGGCGATTAATCCGCCTCAGACAGCATCTGTAACATTTGTTGGGGCGATACTCGGTATGGTATTAGGACTTGTCTTCGCCTTTATCATGGAGACTATGGATACATCCATAGGGACTATAGAGGATGTTGAGTCATATCTTGAGGTGCCTGTTGTCGGCATTATTCCGTTTATTGCCCCTGAAGACATTAAGGATATTCTGCTTAAAAAGAGCCATATTGAGCAGAGTGATGAGATATTAGGCAGGAATGCCAGGCTTGTTACCCACTTTGCCCCAAAATCAACTCTTGCGGAGAGTTACAGGGCTTTGAGGACAAATATACAGTTCTCCTGCCTTGAACGGGAGGCAAAGCTGCTCATATTTACATCATCATCTCCGGGTGAAGGGAAGAGCAGCACGACAATGAATCTGGCAATGGTTATGGCACAGGCAGGCAGTAAGGTTCTTCTTGTGGATGCTGACTTGAGAAAACCGATGGTCAATAAGGTCTTTGGACTTGACAGGGAGCCGGGACTGTCAGATGTCATCCTTGGAAACTATGAGTTTGACGATGTTATAAGGACTGTAACAGATATTATGATGGGAAAGATGGGGATGGAGGATATAATGACTACCCCAGGCATAGACAATCTGAGTATCATAACATCAGGGACAGTTCCGCCAAACCCTTCTGAACTATTGAACTCACCGAGGATACCTGCACTTTTCGCCCAGCTTAGAGAGAAGTTTGACATTGTCCTTATAGATACTACACCTATACTGCCAGCCACAGATGCAGCAATATTAGGTTCAAAGGCTGACGGTGTCGTAATTGTCTATCAGGTCGGGAAGATAGCGAGAGGCTCTCTGAAAAGGGCGAAGGTTCAGATGGACAATGTGAAGGCAAAGGTGATTGGCATAGTCTTGAACGGTCTCAAGCCAGAGGTAAGTCTTGACTATCAGGATTATAGATATGAGTCCTATTATGCCTATGGGGCGGAACATGCCGAGCCGAAGAAAAAATCATGGATACCGATTCCTGAATTTATAAAAAGACTTATACCTGAGAAAAAGGAGAAGGGTGAGAAGAAGGATAATATTGCAGCAGGGATTCTCAAGATGCTGACCGCCATAGCGGCTGTATCATTTATGCTCCTTGGATTATTTTATGAGGTGGATTATGAGTCGATTCGACAAGCTCACGATGAAAGGGAAAAGGCAATACCGATTGCATCAATGGAAGGGACGCCTCCATCAGCCCCGACTGAAGGGGGACTTCCTCAGACAGGGGGTCCAGAGACAAAGACAGGAGAGGGTGGAGGAGGCGGCTGGAGGGGTAGTCTTTTTTCAAAAAGGAATATCTATTTAGCTGCAATTATTACAGCCACTCTTGCAATAATTGGTCTAATATCAGCTTATCTAATCAGAAAGAGGCGTGAAGCAGGCGGGGTTGAAACTGAGGAAGAGGCTGAAACTCCATCGGAAGAAGAAGTTTCGGAAGCTGCTGTTAGTGAGGCGGTTGTGCCTGTCCCCGAAGGTATTAATCGGGGAAACGAAGAAAGGGGAGAGGAGGCTCCAGTTGAGAGCTTTATTTTAACAGAAGAGCCAACTGCTTCCTCTATTATTGAAGGAAAAGGTTTGTTTGAAGAATCTCTCCCTGATTTAGGGCTTGATATTAAGACTGAAGAACCTGTTCAGGCGGCACCTCCTCCGGAAAGTGAGAAAAAGGAAGAAGAGCCGGTTAATCTCTTTGAAGAGTTTCCAGCAGAAGAATTAATTTCAGAGACAGGAGTAGTAATAGAGCCTGAACCTGAGGTAAAACCTGTATTGGGCAGTGACGTAATAACAGGGGAGGCTGAGATACCGTTAGAATCTGCAGCCGGGCAGATTTTTGAACCGCCGCACCTGCCTGTTTGGCAGACAGGTGAAGAAACTGAGGTTGAAGAAGTGGAAGATGTATTGGAAGGGATAATTGTTGGAGAGGAGATAGAAGATGTAAAAGAACCTGAGATAAGTGAGGCGCAAATAGAAGAGAGTCAGGTTATTAAATCTGACCTGACTGTCGGGCAGACAGGAGATAATGGGGGGAAAAAAGAGACTCTTCTTGATTCTAATTTTAAGGGTTTTGATTTGATAAAAGAAGATGAATCTGCTGTTAAAGAAAAGCCGGTAGATTTTTCAGATATGGATGGAGATGATATTTTTGAAGGTGTTACTGTTGAGGACTCATCAATTCTATCCACCGTTTCTGAAGCTGAAAATGAAACAAAGGGATTTTCTCCTTCCTTGGAAAATGATATGGTGAGCGAGAAAATGGTGGAAGATGAGAGTCTTAGACAGGAGATTAAAAACACAGAAGACGTGTATTTATCAAGCGAATTTGAGCCTAAAGAAGAAGGTTTTAAAGAAGAGATTACAGAAAAGAAAAAGTCAGCAGATGACCAGATAAAAGAGTGGGAAAAACTTTTACTAATAGATTAAACCTAAAAATGCGTGAAACCACAGGTAAACACAGATTAACACAGATAAAATAAAAGTGTCAGAGTATCAGAGTATCAAAGCGTCAGAGTTAAAAAAACTTTGACACTATGACTCTTTGACTCTTTGATACTTTATTCTATAAATGCTTACCTGTGTTCATCTGTGGTTAATGCATAATTCAGGCTATAATGATACTGACTTTCGGTGGTGGTAAGGGGGGGATTGGAAAGAGTGTAATAGCTGCCAATATGGCTATAGCACTTGCCCTTTCAGGCAAGAGGGTGATTATTATGGATGCCGACCTTGGTGCTGCAAACCTTCATGCCATCCTTGGAATTAAATCGCCGCCGCTCGGACTTAAAGATTTTATCTTCAACGGTTATCCCCTTAAAGCCCTCCTGATGGATTCAGGCGTGAAAAATCTTAAATTTATAAGCGGTGCCGGTGATGTGCCTGGCATATCAAATATCCCGTATAGGGTAAAGCTAAAACTGATTAATAATATTAAGGAATTAAAGGCTGATTATATTGTCATAGACCTTGCACCCGGAATCAGTTATAACACAATAGATTTTTTTAATATTACAGATAATGGGATAATTATAACCACCCCGGAAGTGACATCTGTAATGAGTATATTCAGTTATATGAAAGGTGCCTTCCACAGAAGAATTATGAATCTATTCAAGAATAATGATGATGTCATAGAAATAATTAAGACAACAAAAGGTCCGTATAATATAATCGAGTTTAAAGACAGACTAAGTAAATTAAATATCAGCTATGCAGAAATGCTTGACAGTATGCTGAATAACTTTCGTCCAATGCTTATAGTAAACAGGTTAAGAAAATCCACAGATACTGATATTGGTGAAAGCATAATGAAGCTTGTGAAAAAAAATCTCTGTATTGAAATAAAAAATCTGGGGCATGTGGTGGAAAGTGATGCCGTAAAAAAATCTGTTGAATATATGAAGCCGTTTTTTATTAAAGAGCCGAATGATAAGGCATCAATATGTATTCAGGAGATAATTTCCAAACTCACCTATTCTTAATTAGGTTTTTGTTCATGTTAAAGAAATTATAAGAATTTGACAGGATTAACAGGATTAATTTTTAAATATTTATTATCCTGTTTTATCCTGTATATCCTGTCTAAAATCAGGTTTTTATTCCATTATGAAATACGATACAATCCTTCTTGCAGGTGATAGAAAGGCAAGCAAAACTGTTTTCGGAATGAATAAATCGCTGATAGAGCTAAATGGTATTCCTCTATTTATGCATGTTCTTTCTGCCCTTCAGGATGTGGATTATATTGGTAATATTTATGTAGTTGGCCCAAAGTCTAAGATTGAAGAATTACTAAAAAAGCACACAAATCCCCCTTCATTTCCCCCTTTGACCTCCCCTTTATCCCCTCCTTCAGAAGGAGGGGAAGGGGAGGTTATAAAGGGGGGCGAGGGGGGATTTAAAAAAAATGTAATTGCAGTTGAGCAGAAGGCTAATCTGTATGAAAATATATGGCATACATTTCTCGCTACACTACCACCCCCTTCCCCTCCTTCTGAAGGAGGGGATAAGGGGAGGTCTTTTGGTGGGTATAGTGCTGGCGATGAATATAATAACCCATCGTTGATGGATAAGGCAGTATTTGTAGTGGCAGGTGATATGCCGCTTGCCACCTCTTTTGAGATTGGCGAATTTCTATCAAAGAGTGACACTGCAAATTATGACTACTGTATTGGCATGACCCCGGAGGCTGTCTTAAGATATTATTATCCTTCCAATAAAAAGCCGGGAATAAAACTTGCCTATCTTAATCTGAAAGAAAGCAAATACAGGATAAGCAATCTCCACCTTGTAAAACCGTTTAAGATAGCAAACAGAGAGTATATTGAAAAGGTGTATGAATACCGCTATCAGAAGGATATAAAAAATATTGTCAGACTTACATTAGAGATTATAAAAAGGCATGCTGGCTTTAAGAGCCTTTTATTTTATATCTTTGTTCAGATGTCGCTATTTCTCTCTCATATCCATCTGGAATTTCTAAGCCGTTTCTTCAGGCAGTTTGTTTCAATTAAAATAGCAGAAGGGATTGTATCTGATGTTTTGAAAACACGATTGAAGCTAATTGAGACATCATTTGGCGGGGTGGCACTTGATGTTGACAATGAAAGGGATTTTAATACAATAAAGGTTATGTATAAAGAATGGATGGAACATCAGAAAAGTGTCAAGGTGTCAAAGAGTCAAAGTATCAAAGACCAAAGCATCGAAAAGACTCTGACACTATGACACTCTGATACTCTGATACTTATATGAAACTTCTATTATCAATACTTTCTATCTTAGGCTGGATTCTGCTCTTTGCAGATACTGCCTATGCCTGGGGTTCAGGGCTTCATATAAAAGAGGGGGTCTTCATACTTGATAACCTTAAACTTATACTGCCGCATATTGCAAATGTTTTAAAAGAATTCCCCTATGACTATCTTTATGGCTGTATAAGTGCCGATATATTCATCGGTAAAGGGCATAAAAGGAGGGATGACCATTGTCATAACTGGTCAGTCGGGCAGAAGATGCTGAAGCTTGCCAATGGAGGCGAAACGCTTGCCTTTTCCTATGGCTATCTCTCCCATCTGGCGGCCGATGTGATTGCACATAATTTTTATATTCCCAACCAGTTATATCTTACATCATCTACAAAGAGGTTCGGGCATATATACTGGGAATTTCGTTCTGATGAGTATATTGAGAAGAAATACTGGAAGATTGCAAAGGCAGTGATTAACAGGCATAATCACCATAATGATGAGTTTATGCAGGATATAATAAAGAAAAAGATAATATCATTTAATACAAAGAAAAGATTATATTCCCATTCTATCAATGTAAATGATATTATGCTCTGGCAGAGGGCTGTTACAATGGTATCAAAAAGCTCCAGATGGGATGTGGAAAAGAAATATATTGAATTCTTGAATAGGCTGTCTCTGAATATGATAATAAGCCTTTTGAAAAACCCTCATTCATCCTTATGCCTTAAATATGACCCTGTAGGGACAGATAATCTCTTATCCTCAAAGAGAAAAAGGAGAATAGCAATAGTGGTTAACGGGAGGTTCCCGGTTGAAAATGGATTTGATATACCTGAGGAGATATTAAAATTGGATTATGTTTAGTCTGTGTCATTGCGAGGACTCAGAACGAAGTGAAGAGGACGAAGCAATCTGAGGTCACATTTTATTATAAAGAGAGAAGGATGGCATGAAATATGAAAACAAAACAAAACAAAACAAAACAAAATCACCGATAGAGATGGATATTCATCATAAAATCTTACTTGATACTATAAAGGATGTAGTTTATTTCAAGGATGCTCAAGGACGCAATCTTGTTGTTAATAAAGCATTTGAGGAATTGGTGGGTCTTAAGGAAGAAGATATTATCGGGAAAACAGATAAACAAATCTTCCCCCCTGATTTGGCTGAATACTGCAATTTCAGTGATAGAGATGTATTTGAGAAGGGGAGGGCTCTCCGTTCTGAAGAGGATTGCATAGGCAAAGATGGAAAGAGGGTGTTTTTTGATACTATCAAATCCCCTGTTTACGATGAGCATAGAAATATAATCGGGCTGGTTGGTGTGAGTCGTAACATCACAGAATATAGGCAAACTCTGGAAGATTTGCAGTTATTTAAGAGCATAATAAATCAAACAAATGATTTTGTAGCTATTGTAGACCCTGAGACAAGCCGGTTCATTTATGTCAATGATAAGTATTGCAGTAATTTGGGATATACCAGAAAAGAGATGTTCAATATGAGAGTTACAGATATTGAGGCGATTCTGCCTGATAATTTTTCATGGAGTAAGCATGTCAGCGAGGTCAGAGAAAAGGGGTATATGCTTTTAGAGGGGTTGCATAAGCGTAAAGATGGAACGACATTTCCAGTCTGGGTGAATGTTAAATTCATGAACATAATGGAAAATAATTATATGGTGGCAATAGTCCGCGATATAACCGACTGGAAGAAGATGCAGGATGAGATGCAAAGGCTTAACAGGGAAAATGAAATTCAGATGAAGCATAAGCTTGATTCAATTGGAATCCTTGCAGGAGGTATTGCACATGACTTTAATAATCTTCTCACTGCAATTTTGGGGAATATCTATCTTACAAAATTGTATCTATCAAAGAAAAATATTTCTCCTGCTGATGAGATTTTCAAAAGGTTGAAAGATTCAGAAGATTCCTGTATGCACGCAAAGGATTTAACCGGTATGTTAATAACATTTGCAAAAGGTGGAGGCCCGATAAAGGAGCCAATTGAAATCACTACTGTCCGATTAAAATAGCATAGCCTGTAATGGTTCATCATGAAAGATTAGTAGTCGTTCAGGCTTTAAGGTTAATATATCTATCAAGTTTTTTCGGTCAAAGAGCGTTTCTCGGATAATACGGCTTAAATTTA
>JACQBS010000029.1 GCA_016194325.1 Nitrospinota bacterium
AATTTAAGCCGTATTATCCGAGAAACGCTCTTTGACCGAAAAAACTTGATAGATATATTAACCTTAAAGCCTGAACGACTACTAATCTTTCATGATGAACCATTACAGGCTATGCTATTTTAATCGGACAGTAGTGATATTACAAACAAAAAACGAAAAGAATATTTTTCTGCAATCAACAACGGCTTAAGCAGAAATTATAAATTAATGGAGATACTTTTTGAAAAAATTGTTAATGTGTCTTAAGTCTATTGAGTAACTTTGAGTCCTTTTTCAAGAGTTGGGCTGGTGTAATGCGTATGCCTTCAACAGCAGAGGAGGTTATCACATTTTTTATTAATGAAGATTCGTATTTTTTAGGGTCTTTCAGATACGGATTGGTTTCAATAAGGGGTTTCTTTTTCATATAATAATTATACTACAAAAATTGACAGGAAACTTAAAAATTTTGGATTGGACAGTATGAACATCCTCCATGTAGTCCCGTATTTTTATCCCGCATGGTCTTATGGCGGAACTCCTAAAGTCGTATATGAACTGTGCATGGAATTGGTAAAAAAAGGGCATAATGTGACTGTATATACAACGGATGCATTTGACAAAAACAGTCGGCAGTCGGCAGTCAGCGGTCAGCAGTCAATAAACTGTATTGAAGCTGAGGTTGAAGGGCTTGTCCTGAACGAAGTCGAAGGGATAAAAATAAAATATTTCAGAAATATCAGTAACACCCTTGCCTTTAATCAAAAGGTATTCATCTCCCCCGGCATTTCAAAAGCCCTTAAAGAAAATTTAAAACAGTTTGATATAGTCCACCTCCACGAGTTCAGAACACTCCAGAATGTAGCAGCCTATAGATACCTAACAAAATATAAAATTCCTTATGTCCTCTCCGCACACGGCTCTGCCCTTAGGCTCATGGGAAAAGAGTTTTTAAAAACGCTGTTTGATACATATATCGGCTTCAAAATCCTCAAATCTGCTAAGAGGGTTGTAGCAGTGTCAAATATAGAGGTGGAGCAATATATAAAAATGGGAGTGGAGAGGGATAGGATAAGTCTTATCCCCAATGGAATAAATATATACGAATTTGAGAATACAGATAAAGTAAAAGGAAATTTCAGAAGGGCTTACAAATTATCAAATAAAAATATCATTCTATTTATAGGAAGACTCAATGCTATAAAAGGTATAGATTTTCTCCTGAATACATTTGCAATCCTGGCAAAAAATATGAAGGATACAATTTTAGTTATAGCAGGACCTGATGACGGATATAAAAATGAAATAGAAAGGCGTATAAACCTTCTTAAAATAAATGATAAAGTATTGCTACTTGACGGACTGTATGGCAAAGATAAGATCGCAGCTATAACAGATGCTGACATATTTATATATCCATCAAGACATGAAATATTCGGTATTGCCCCTCTGGAGGCACTTGCATGTGGAACACCTGTTATAGTTACTGAAAACTGCGGCTGTGCCGATTTTTTGAGAGAGGTTAATGGTGGAATTGTGGTAAAATATCAGGACATTTCAGGGCTTTTGGATGCTATGCAAAATATCTTAGATAAAAAAGAAGAGGCAAAAAAAATGGCATCAAATGGGATTGAACTTGTCCAGAGGCAATTTAATTGGGATGAAATTACAAAAAATATGATAAAGTTATATAAAATGAGTTATATGTAAAATAGGAGGGTTTATGGAAAAGATAGATAAAATTTTATTGGAGAGCGGAACAAATGAGTTGGAGATAGTTGAATTCCAGTTAGACAGACGAGAGGCTGATGGAAGCACATCTCAGGGATATTATGGTGTAAATGTCGGAAAGGTAAGAGAAATCATAAAGACCCCTGATAATATTACACAGATAACAAAATCCCACCCTTCTGTAGAGGGTGTCATAAACTTAAGAGGGAAGATTATCCCCATAATAAATCTCCCTAAATGGCTTGGCATATACAACCAGGACCTCTCCCTGAATAAGATAATAGTTACCGAGTTTAATAAGATGTACAACGGCTTCCTTGTAAGCAATGTCGCAAGAATTCACAGGGTATCATGGGAAAAGGTTGAACCCCCAAGCTCACTGATGTCGGCAGGGGAAGATGAGTGTGTAACAGGTGTAATTAAATTTGACAATAAAATTTTAATGATGCTTGATTTTGAAAAGATTATAGCAGAGGTCAATCCAGCAACTACAATCAAGGAAGGTGTAAGTGAAGCAAAGGTAGATGATAATAGGAATAAGACAATTCTTATTGCCGAAGACTCAGGGATGATTTCCAAATTGGTTAAAAATTCACTGAGTGGTGCCGGTTACAATGTTATATTGGCTTACAATGGAGAGGAGGCACTAATAAAATTAAGTGAGCTGGCTGAGAAGTCATCAGCACACAATAAAAAGATTGCCAATTTTGTTAATCTTGTCATATCAGATATAGAGATGCCTAAAATGGACGGGCTGCACCTCCTGACAAAGATTAAATCGCATCCTGTCTTAAAAGACCTGCCTGTAATAATATTTTCATCTATGGCAAGTGCTGATAACATTAAAAAATGGGAGGGGCTTGGGGCAACTGATTTCATAAGCAAACCTGATATGAATATATTATACAATTGCGTAAAAAAACATATTATTTGATATACCCGTAAATAAATCTCTCTTCACCTAACCTGAATAAATCAGAAAGGCTTGAACACAAATTGCACGAATTAATTCAAAATAAACTTTGCCACAGAGTTCACAGAGAACACAGAGGAAAACAATAAGGAGAAATGGGGAAATTTGAGAAAAGAGAAATGGGAAATTTATTTCATTTTACCTTTTCTCCATCTCTCTATCTTCTCCCTTTCTCCTTAATCTTTTTTGTTTTTATTCGTGACATTCGTATATTCGTGTAATTTGTGTTCTAAAAAGTAAAAAACTTGTTCAATGGAATTACAAAAAATGTCCTGATACTTGGTTTTATCAGCCTGCTCACTGATGTAAGCAGCGAGATGATTTACCCCCTCCTCCCTGTCTTCCTTACAGCAGTCCTTGGTGCCGGACCTGCCTTTATTGGAATCATTGAGGGAATAGCAGAATCCACTGCCAGCGTACTTAAACTCTTCTCAGGCTGGTTCTCTGACAGGGTTAAAAAGAGGAAACCATTAATCCTTACAGGTTATTCACTATCAACCATAAGCAGGCCTTTAGTGGCAATTTCGTCTTCGTGGTTTCAAGTCCTTTTAATCAGATTTTCAGACAGGGTTGGAAAAGGGATAAGAACAGCCCCGAGAGATGCCCTCATTGCCGATTCAATTCATCCGTCTGCATTGGGAAAGGCATTTGGTTTTCACAGGGCAATGGACCATACAGGTGCAGTAATTGGTCCCCTCTTGGCCTCCCTTCTTTTATACGCAGTCACTCAAAACTACAGAACTATATTTTGGCTTGCGGCTATCCCTGGCATATTATCAATTATCCTTATCATTTTCTTTTTAAGTGAGACTACCCCTTTTAGCAGAGATGCGAAATTCCCCATGTCACCTTCTTTTAAAGTGGGAAGCAGGATAAGCGGGAACTTTAACCGTTTTCTCGTCATTATCATCATATTTACACTCGGAAATTCAAGTGATGCCTTTCTGATTTTAAGAGCTAATGAACTTGGCATAACACCATCCCACATACCGTTACTCTGGCTTACACTTCATGTTGTTAAAATGTTAAGTTCAATGCCAGGCGGTGCTTTATCAGATAGGATTGACAGGAGATATGTTATAATTTCAGGCTGGTTCGTATACAGCATCATATATTTTGCCTTTGCCTTTGCAACAGAAGCCTATCACGCATGGCTGTTATTTGCACTATACGGCATCTACTTTGGACTTACGGAAGGTGCAGAGAGGGCATTGGTTTCAGATATGGTTTCACCTGAAGAGAGGGGGAGGGCATACGGGCTGTATCACTTTGCAGTCGGCATAGCACTCTTGCCTGCAAGTATTCTGATGGGATTTATCTGGCAGGGCTTTGGCCATGAAATTGCCTTTTCTTTTGGTGCAATATTATCAATAATGGCATCAATTTTATTTATGCTTTTGGTTAATGGGTTTATCTAATAACATCGTATACTTAAAAAATCTAATAACATCGTAAACTAATTTACATCGTCTAAACTTCTTCCAAAAACTTTTTGGAGGAGGTAAAGGCGATGAAGAATCAAAATGAATATGAAAAACGCTGTAA
>JACQBS010000119.1 GCA_016194325.1 Nitrospinota bacterium
ACCTTCACACAAAGCATTTATAACTCCCCGTTTGCACCTTAGCCCCTATTAAGCAAGGTTTGGGCTCTGTTGAGACCCTCTAATTACCAGGATCGGGCAAGGTGCTATATTAATATATGTTTTAAAAAGCACTTTAAAAAGTGCTTGACAACAATAAACCAGACACAAAGGACACAAAGGGAAAAATTAGAAACATTTAGACAAGATTAACAAGATAATCAAGATTATTTAAACGCAATTTTTCTTGTTAAATCCTGTATATCTTGTCTAAATTCAGATTTTTGTTCTTTCTTTGTGCTCTTTGTGCCTCTGTGGTGAATTTTTATTCTTCTTCCAGAAATTTGTAACCAAAACCCCTCACCGTCTCTATATGTTTTGCAGACTTTCCAAGCTTCACCCTGAGTCTTCTTATATGGGTATCTATGGTTCTATCCGTAACATAGTAATCAGTCCCCCAGACCCTATCAAGAAGGTCATTCCGCGATAAAACTTTCCCCCTTGCCTTGGCAAGCTCTATCAGGAGTTTAAATTCTGAAGCTGTCAATCTTAAAACCTTTCCGTTTACAGTAACGGCAGATTTTTCTATATCTATAAAAATAGCCCCTGCCTTGATACCTTTTATTACACTCTCCTGTCTGCCCTGCAGCCTTTTCAAAACAGCCTTAACCCTTAATACAAGTTCCCGCGGGCTAAATGGCTTTGTAATATAATCATCCGCCCCCAGTTCAAGGCCAACTATCCTGTCCACTTCTTCCCCCTTTGCAGTGAGCATGATTATAGGTATATGGCTTGTGGTGTCATCTCTCTTAATAGCTTTACAGACCTCAGTCCCTTCCATACTTGGAAGCATTATGTCTAAGATAACGAGTTCCGGGCTTTTTTTCTTTGTCAACTCTATTGCCTCAGGGCCATCCTTAGCAGAGATAACCTCAAATCCTGCCTTTTCAAGATTATACTCAAGCAAGGTCAGAATATCTTCTTCATCATCCACAATTAATATTTTTACAGCCATAGAATTACAATAGTGCTAAAACAATTATACCAAAAACAATACGATAATATGCAAAGGCTGAGAAATCATGCCTTGTGATAAATGATAGAAATGCCTTTATGACTACCAAAGCGGTTATAAATGCTACTATAAATCCTGCTGCAAAGACAGGAAAGTCTGAAACAGAGAGATATTGAATATTCTTTAAAAGGTCATAGGTTGTGGCTGCGAACATAGTAGGGATTGCAAGAAAGAAAGAGAATTCTGTTGCAGTCTTTCTGTCAAGCCCAATAACCAGACCGCCCATGATTGTAGCCCCTGACCTTGAGACACCGGGAAACAGGGATAATACCTGGGCAAACCCGACACCGAGTGCAGAACGGGGTGAGATGTTATCCACTCTAGAAATATCAGAATTCTTAACAAGCCTTTCAATAACCAATATAGCAATACCGCCAAAAATCAATGCAAAAGAAACAGTAAATGGATTAAAAAGATTTGTCTTTATATAGGAATGTATCTTAAGACCAATTAATGCTGCGGGAAGAAATGCAATCAAGATATTAATTATAAACCTATCTGCCTCCTTTTTCCCGATATTAGAAATGACATTTAAAACTTTAGCCCTGTATAGCCAGACAACAGACAGTATAGCACCAAGCTGAATGAATATCTCAAAGACCTTAGCCCTTTCATCTGTAAATGAAAGAATGCTGCCTGCTAATATTAAATGTCCTGTAGATGAGACAGGTAAAAACTCTGTAACACCTTCTACAATCCCAAGTATAATCGCCTTTCCAATGTCAATAAGCACTACCCCCTCAATAACTCCAAAACCTTCTTTTCTATCTCATCCCTGACTTCTCTGAATACCTCTATAGAAGCGCCCTTTGGGTCTTTAATCTGCCACTCTATCATCTTCTTTGCAGAAACTGTCGGACAGTTATCACCACATCCCATCGTAATTACAAAATCAAAATCATCCCTTGACAATGCATCCAATCCTTTAGATTTTTGATTTGAGATGTCAATTCCTTTTTCCTCCATCACATCAACTGCCATTGGATTAATATCACCTGACGGCCTTGAGCCTGCACTGTAAACTGAGATTGCTTCACTTTTGGCTCGCAAAGACATTTCTTTACCATAATACCTCGCAAACCCCTCAGCTATCTGGCTTCTGCAGGAGTTTTCTACACAGACAAAGAGGAGTTTCATCTTTCACTCCAAACTCCGGGGCACCCATCCAGTGAATGGGTCGCATAACTCTGAACTAATAATTTGACACATTTATCTCTTCCATCTTGCCTGTAACCATAAAAACAACCCTCTCTGCTATATTTGTAACCCTGTCTGCAATTCTTTCAAGATTATGCGATACCCATATTAAATAGGTTGCCCCTTCAATAACCTTGGGATTATCTATCATCAGATGCACCAGCTCCCCGTATGTCTGTTCATAGAGTTTATCCACTTCATCATCTTCATTACAGATAGTTCTGGCACTATCCGCATCACGGTCAATAAATGCCTTGAGGCATCGGCTCAGCATTGACAATCCTTTGTCTGCCATTCTGGGAACATCTATCAACGGCTTTACCAGCGGCTCTTTGCCTATCATTACATTTATCCTTGCAATACCCTCGGCATGGTCAGCCATCCTTTCCAAATCAGTTATAATACTCAATATGGCGGCGATAGTCCTCAAGTCAATAGCCATAGGCTGTTGTGTGGCTATTAAAAGAAGGCACTTCTCCTCTATCTCAAACCTCTTTTTATTTATCAGAAGATCATTCTTGATAATCTCCATGGATACATCTATATCCCTCGTCTTCAGTGCATCAACAGAATCCTTAATAGCCTTTGCAACCATCTCACCCATTTTCAATAATTCATTTTGAAGCTCTTTCAAAGCCTTGTGATATGCCTCTCTTGTCATCCTTTTCCCTCCTCTTTTTAAAGTGTCAGAGAGTCATAGTGTCAAAGAGTCAAAGTTTTTACTCTGACACTCTGATACTCTGAATCTTTGACTCTGCATCTTTATCCAAATCTCCCTGTTATATAATCTTCCGTCATCTTATTTGACGGGGCTGTAAATATCTTTTGCGTATTATCAAACTCAACCATTTCTCCGAGCATAAAGAATCCTGTATATTCTGACACCCTCGCTGCCTGCTGCATATTGTGAGTCACTATGACTACTGTATAATCCTCCTTTAATTCGGTTATCAAATCCTCTATCTTGGCTGTTGCAATCGGGTCAAGAGCTGAACATGGCTCATCAAAGAGGATTACCTTAGGCTCTACGGCAAGTGCCCTCGCTATGCAGAGTCTCTGCTGCTGCCCACCCGAAAGTGAGATAGCAGAATCATGGAGTCTGTCCTTCACCTCATCCCATAATGCTGCTTTTTTCAAACTCTCTTCAACAACACTGTCTAAAGTCTTTTTTTCTCTTATACCCTGAATTCTTAACCCATAGGCTACATTCTCATATATGCTCTTTGGAAATGGATTCGGTTTCTGAAAGACCATGCCTATCTGCCTCCTGATATCTATGACATCAATCTCCTTTGAATATATATCCATCCCGTCGTATTCTATTTTCCCCTCAAGCCTGAACACAGGTATCAGGTCATTCATCCTGTTCAGGCATCTTATAAATGTACTCTTTCCACAACCGGAAGGTCCTATTACTGCTGTTACAGTTTTTGCAGGGATATTAAAATTAACTTCTTTTAATGCCCTTTTCTCACCATAAAATATATTTAATCTCTCAATCCTGAAGGCAGTATCCATTGTCACCATTTTATCCTCTTTTCATATCTGTATCTCAAATATGTTGCAATACCATTCATGAAAAATACGATTATTAAAAGCACCATTATACCTGCTGCTGCATTTATTAAAAAGCCTTTTTGAGGCCTTGACACCCAGTTGAATATCTGAATCGGCAGGACAGTAAAGGGGTCAAAAAGCCCCTTAACACTTATATAAGGAAAATCTGATGATATAGGGCTTGTCGGGAGAAATGCAACATAGGTCAAAGCCCCTATTGTTATAAGGGGGGATGCCTCACCTATCGCCCTTGATATTGCAAGGATTGTCCCTGTAAGTATTGACGGCATTGCAGCAGGTAGCACCTGATTTCTGATTGTCTGCCATTTAGTTGCACCGAGTGCCAATGACGCCTCCCTTATTGTCGGCTGGATTGCCCTGATAGCCTCCCTTGTTGAAATAATTATAAGAGGAAGGATGAGTATTGCAAGTGTCAATGCACCTGAGATGACACTCCTGTCCATATTCATTCCCCTTACAAATAGTTCAAGCCCCAGAAGACCGTATATTATAGAAGGGACTGCGGAAAGATTAGTTATATTTATCTCTATAAGCTCCCTTAACCAGTTTCTTTTGCTATATTCCTCAAGATATGTTGCCGCTGCAACACCAATAGGAAAAGCAGCTAAAAGTGTCAGGACTGCAACCCACACAGTACCAACCCATGCAGAAAGCACCCCTGCCTCTGCCGGCTTTCTGGATGGGTAGTTTGTAATAAATTGCCACCCAAGCCGCGAGAAGCCGTCAATAGCAACATTAATCAAAAGGGTCAGAAGGACTACAAGACCTATTAGTGTCGCAAACAGTCCAACTACATAAAACGACTTATCATATAGTTTGTTTTTGAGTTTTATATCCATTTATTCATACACCTCTCTAAACCTCTTCTTCAGAAAATAACTGATTATATTTAAAACAAAGGTAAGTATAAACAGACTCATCCCTGCTGCAAATATAGTCCTGTATTCAAGGGTTCCAGTTGGAGTATCTCCAAGACTAACCTGAACTATGTATGCCGTAATCGTCTCCACAGGGACAAGCGGATTTAATGTAAGCCTCGGTTGTTGTCCTGCTGCAATCGCCACAATCATCGTCTCCCCAATTGCTCTTGATATACCGAGTATAAATGAGGCGGCGACACCTGAAAAGGCTGCAGGCAGAATCACCTTTACTGAGGTTTGAAACTTTGTTGCCCCAAGTGCCATTGCACCCTCCCTCAGGCTTAAAGGTACAGAATGTAAGGCATCCTCACTCAAAGATGACACAATGGGTATTATCATAACCCCCATAACAATACCTGATGAAAGAGAATTAAAGCCAGAAAGTTCTGGAATAACCTTTTGAAGAAGAGGGGTTATAAATAGCAATGCAAAATAGCCGTATACTACTGTCGGGACTGCTGCAAGTATTTCAAGTGTAGGCTTTACGGCAGTCCTCACTTTTTTAGATGAGTATTCACTCAGATATATTGCACTTATGAGTCCAATCGGTAATGATACACTCATTGCAATAGCAGTTGTTAAAAATGTCCCCGAAAATAGCGTCAGGATGCCAAAGTGTTTCTCGGCAAACAGGGGGGTCCATTGTGTATCAGTTAGAAAATCTATAACAGATACCTCTTTGAAAAACTCAAAGGTCTCAAATATAAGGACACCAATAATACCAAGTGTAATAAAAACAGAAAAAAGGGCACTCAAGAAAAGTGCCCCCTCAATCGTCTTCTCTTTTAGTTTCTGAAATTTTCTGCCCATTCTCAAACTACTCTTTCTTCAAAAGTTCCTCAATCTTCACACCAACCTGAGAACCATGTCCACCAAAAACAGAACCGATAACACGCTTTTCAAACCTCTTGAGCACAAGTTCATAAGCTGTATTGGGTAAGGATATATAGCCAACCTCTTTAGAGAGTTCGGCAGCACTCTTCATATAGAAATCAATGAACCTCTTTACCTCCTGCTTATCAGCAGACTTTTTACTCACATAAATAAACAGAGGTCTTGACAGAGGCTGATAAGTTCCCTTTACCACATTTTCATATTCCGGAATAATTGGGCCCTTGCCATTTGCATCATTCTCATCATCAACTGGCACAATCTTCAGCTTATCCTTATTGTGCTCATAATATGCCATGCCAAAGAAACCTAAGGCAAAATTATCATTGGAAATACCCTGAACGAGAACATTATCATCCTCACTTGATGTGAAATCACCACGGCTTGAGTGCTCTTTGCCTACAACTGCTTCAGTAAAATAGTCGTAGGTACCTGAATCCACTCCCGCACCAAAGAGATGTATCTCCTTGTTAGGCCAGTTGTAACGAATCTGATTCCACTTCGTAATCTTCCCCTGTGCTTCAGGTTCCCAAAGTTTTTTTAGTTCCTTCACAGTCATATAGTCAACCCAGTTATTTTTTGGGTTAATTATAACAGCAAGGCCGTCATAGGCAACAGGAAGTTCGATGTATTCTACACCATTCTTTTTACAAAGTTCAACCTCAGTAGGCTTTATAGGTCTTGAGGCATCGCTCACATCGGTCTCACCTGCACAAAACTTTTTAAAACCTCCGCCTGTGCCAGATATACCAACTGTTGTCCGTGTATTCCCATTCTCAATCTTCTGGAACTCCTCTGCCACAGCCTCAGTTATAGGATAGACTGTAGAAGAGCCGTCTATCTTTATGAGCTGGGCTGCATGGCTTGTTATAGTAAAGGATAATGCAATCATAATTAATAAACTTGCAACTATTCTTTTCATATTCCTCCCTATCTTAATTTACCCCGTTAGAAAGGCGAAGACTTTCTAACAGGGTTTACCTGCTAACATTATATCACCCTTTTTGATTTCTCTCTTATGCTCACCCCTGCCACTTAGAAATAAATCTGTGATTGAATCTGGAATGATGTCAGATTATCATCATCACTCAGTTTGCTTGAGTTCCCCTTTCCAAATGTAGTAATAACATAGTTAGCAGAGACCTTAAAACTATGCCCTTTTGGATACCAGTTGAAACCGATAGTATTTGTAGTCTGGTCATCATCGGTCTTATTAGAATCCTTATTGTAATATTCATAACGGATTGCCGGTTCAAAGGCAGTGCCATTTATGTAATATCCTGCCTGCAAATAATAGCCATTCGGTTTAATTGCCTGTGTCCCTGATGTGTTTGGCGTAATTTCCATAGATACATACTCACCCTGAAGTGCTAAGCCGCCGAGATGAAAAGAAATATCACCTCCCATAAGGGTTCTATCTTCCTTGTCAGCAGATGTTTTATATTCAATACCACTCTGTGCCCCGTAGTGACCCGCCAATGTGAGATGACTTCCCTCTCCAAGATGTGCATCAGACTGCTTATCTTCAACCCATCCTGGCGGAGAGAACTCTACTCTGCCAATATAGGCAAGCCCTGACTTCTCAACTGTCTTGCTTGTCCATTTGGTTGTCTGACCCGGCTGCCAGCCATCAGTGATAGATGCGTAGTATTTAAACATCCCCTCTACAAGTTTCCCGTGGAGCATTATGTGGGGGCCATAATAACCATGTCCGGTTAAATCACCGAAGAACTTCTTTGCATCCTCTGTACCATTGGGTCTCTCTATAAGAAGCTGGGTTGAGGATGAAGTCAGAGACACTCTTGAGTAAGGGAGTTTTTTCTTTCCAAAAAACAGGTTTAAGGTATCCGAAAATTTGTAGTCTCCAAACAGGTGATACCCATAGGCAGCAGCTGTGCCATCCTGTTTTGCAGTCTTGTCTGCCTCAATCTCTGCTCCAAACTTCAACTCCTTTGTCAGATTTCCTCCCATTTCAAACCTGACCCGTCTTAGATACATATCATTGATGGAAGTATAGCTCTTTCCATCATCAGCCTTAAGGCTTGTACTTGTCTCTCCGATATCAAACCTGGGCTGCATACGAATTCTGATATTAAATTTTGCATCATCGTCTATCTTAATCTCTATCCCCTTCGTTTCCTTCCCAAGGGGAAATTCAGTATCTGCAAAACTGTTCGCTGAAAAAGATACACCTATCAGCATAATCATCAGCAATATCTTAAACACTTTCATTTATTCCTCCTATGTAGGTTTAACTTTCAAGTAAGTTAAACTCTGTTTCTTTTTGCAGCATAAAACCTGCTTATAGATTATTTCTCTACATGCCTCTTTTCATACTCATTCTGGGCGAAACTTGATTCAAAGACAACTGTCTCCCCATTTGGACCAAAGCCTATGCCTGTAACAGGACTCTTTCCTGTCTTCCCTGAATTTTCAAATTCTTCCTTAGCCTTTGGAGAGATAAAAACATAAATCCTTTCGCCCTTTCCTATCTCAAAGTAAGCATTTGCTCTCACCTTTCCCGGCTTCAGTTTATCACCGTCCAGCTTGAAATACTCTACTGTCGGTTCTTTTGGTGTATTGCTGGATTGCATATATGCACACCCAGTAGATGCTATAACCAGTATTGCTAATAATAAAGCTAAAACCTTATTCACCATCCCACCTCCTTTCTCTTTTATTTTTTTCTGTGCTATTAAAATCTTTTAACCCCTCCTTTATATTTCCTTCCTCCAAACTGCCCGGTGTCTCATAATCACCTGAACAGTCTGAAGGAAGCTTTTGAGGAGATAAAAGTAATTACATCTTAAAACTTTCATATTACAGAATTATTAACCTTGTGTTACATTTATGTGAAGTTTTCAGATATGAATAGTCTAATTTTAAAGAAGTTCTATAAGCCTATCTTCAACACCCTTTTTATTTATCTGTTTTTGAATCCTTAGAATGAGCTCATCCATGTTAAATGGCTTAGTCATATAATCATCTGCACCGAGCCTTAATCCTATGATTTTCTCTTCAGACTCTGATAATGCTGTAAGCATAATAATTGGAAGTCTCTTGATTGTCTCGTTTGTATGGCTTCTGATACCGGAACAGACCGCCCACCCGTCAAGCTGTTCCATCATAAGGTCAAGCAGAATCAGATATGGCATCTCTTTTTCAATCAGTTCCAATGCCTCTCTTCCATTGGAAGCAAGCACGGGATTATACCCCTTTTCTGTCAGGTTGTACTTTAAGAGGTCAGCCATATCGGTTTCGTCTTCAACAATAAGAATCTTTTCTTGCATATTCACACCCTCCCTATTTCATCGTTTGTAGAGGAAATTTTTAAATTCCATATCCCCTAATTCTTTGGATAGCTCAATGACATCAAATCTATCCATCTGGCTATTCTTAGTATTGATGTCCCATTGGTCCTCAGAATTCAGGTGCTCCTGTTCAGGCTCTAATTCCAGTCTATGCTCCTTTTTATTCATTAATTTAATTCACCCCTTTCTGTAGGAGAATATCTAACTGCCACTACCCTTGTAATTACAAGTGTTATAATTAACAAAATCAGTGTAAAGATGTTTTCCATTTTCCCACCGAACAATATAGACATACTCTCGGTCAGAACAACTATTAAAATTGTATCAACAACAAAAGTAACCCTTACCCTCCCCTCTGTGAAATACACCATTGTAGTCTTGAATATCTCCACCATTGCCAGAAACATCAGGACATTTATCAAAATTTCTTTTAATGCAATCTCAACTTTCTTATTCATATAAAGGCACTACTGTCCGATTAAAATAGCATAGCCTGTAATGGTTCATCATGAAAGATTAGTAGTCGTTCAGGCTTTAAGGTTAATATATCTATCAAGTTTTTTCGGTCAAAGAGCGTTTCTCGGATAATACGGCTTAAATTTAAG
>JACQBS010000120.1 GCA_016194325.1 Nitrospinota bacterium
AGACGATGTAAATTAGTTTACGATGTTATTAGATTTTTTAAGTATACGATGTTATTAGATAAACCCATTAGTAGTGAAAGGATGAGATTGCTTCGCCGGAGCCTGCCCTGAGCGATGAAGTAAGATTGCTTCGCTACGCTCGCAATGACAAGAGCGAAGGGGCTCGCAATGACATTTTTAAAAAGGAGAGAATTATTAGATGTGGTTTGACTGAGCAATCTCTGTGCCATTCCTTCGATAGGCTCAAGGTTCACGAAATTGTTTGCCATGCATCAGCCCTCTTAAATTTGTTTAGGAGATTTTAGCTTAACCTTGATAATCTATTATTAACAGAATAACATAAAATTATACCACTTGAGGATAGGAGTCAAGAGTTTTTTTGGGGTTTTTTCGGGGTTGGTTATCTTTGCAAAAGCACCTTACCTGCCTGTGCGACGCCTGCCTGTGCTACGGCAGACAGGGCAGACAGGCACCTTGCTGTATCTGTGTAAATCTGTAAAATCTGTGTAATCAACATCCTATTAAACTTCAAGTAAATCCAGCGAGACTTTTTCCTTTTTAACAGGTCCAAGGACAGCCAGATTAAGAAATGAGTTGTCAAACAGCCTGTTTGCAAGTCTCTGAATCTTTTCCTCTGTAACCTTTTCTATCTCATCAATAATCTCATCCATCGAAAAAAATCTTTCAAAATACATCTCCTGTTTTGCAAGTTGATTCATCCTGCTGCTGGAGCTTTCAAGGGAGAGCATCAGATTCCCTTTTAACTGCTCTTTTGCCTTTTTCAATTCATCACCGGAAACTTTAACAGTCATTAAAAGTTTAAATTCCTCCAATGACATCTTTAAGACCTTTTCAAAAAATTCAGCGCTGGTCCCAGCATATATTCCAAGGAGCCCTGTATCGGCATAGGGTGATATAAAGGAGTGTATGGAATAAGCCAGTCCATAATCCTCCCTTATCTTCTGAAAAAGCCTTGAGCTCATGCTTCCGCCGAGTATTGTATTTAACAGATACCCTTCAAACCTGTTCTCATCAGCGCTTCTAAGCCCCTTTGTCCCGAGGCAGAAATGCACCTGCTCTAATTCCCTTTCCTTAATGATAAAATTTCTTTTTATTTCAGGAGGTGCTTCTCTGCTTGATGAAGCATTCTTGTTCAAACTGCCAAATGCCTTTTCAAGGAGTTCCTTTAATCTATCCTCATTAATATTTCCGGCAGCTGCAATTATAATATTTTTTGGGATGTAATGATTATCAAGGTGATTAACCAGTTTATTTCTATCAATCCTCTCTATTGATTCATGGTTTCCAAGGATGGAGCGTCCAAGGGGATGGGATGACCATACACTCTGATAGAGGAGGTCATATATATAATCTGCGGGGTTATCCTCTACAAACTTGACCTCTTCTAATATTACCTGTCGTTCCTTATCTATATCTGCAGGTTTAAGGGTAGAATTTAAGAGTATATCTGAAAGGAGGTCAATGGCAACCGGCAGGTGTTCATCCAGAACCTTTGCTGAATAGCATGTATATTCCCTGCTTGTAAAGGCATCTATCTGTCCGCCGATGGAGTCCATCTCAAAGGCTATCTGCCTGGCACTTCTCTTCTCTGTACCTTTAAAAGCAAGATGTTCAAGGAAGTGAGAGATTCCGCTGTTTTTATCTTCCTCATCCCTTGAACCGCTGTTTATCCAAATACCAATTGAAACTGATCTTAGATAAGGTATCTTCTCTGTGACAATCCTTATGCCATTATGTAGAACTATCTTTTGATACAGCCCTTCCGTAATCCTTTTCTCCACCATCCCCCTCACGCACCGCGTCTTTCCTGCTGAGCCTTATCTTCCCCTGCCTGTCTATCTCCAATACCTTAACCAGAATCTCTTCCCCCTCTTTTACCTCATCGTAAACATTGGTTACACGGCGGTCTGCCAGCTGGGATATATGGACAAGTCCGTCTGTTCCAGGGAGTATCTCAACAAAGGCACCGAAATCCATAATCTTCCTGACCTTTCCCATGTATATCTTTCCAACCTCTGCCTCCTGCGTTAATTCCTTGATTATGTCTATCGCCTTTTTAGCGGCATTTTCATCAGGAGAGGCTATGGATATTGTTCCATCATCCTTAATATCAATGTTAACGCCAGTCTGCTCAACAATACCCCTTATAACCTTTCCCCCGGGCCCGATAACATCCCTGACCCTATCGCTCCTTATCTGTATTATAGTAATCCTCGGGGCATAGGCTGACAGGTTTGATTTAGGCTGTGATATCACCTTCTCCATCTCTCTTAAGACATGGAGCCTCCCCTCTTTTGCCTGCTCCAATGCAGCCTCCATAATCTCCTTTGTAACACCTGTCATCTTTATATCCATCTGGATGGCAGTGATTCCGGCAGATGTTCCTGCCACCTTAAAATCCATATCACCGAGATGGTCTTCCATCCCAAGTATATCGGAGAGTATTCCTACTTTGTCGCCTTCATGTATGAGACCCATTGCTATGCCTGCCACAGGTGATTTAATGGGGACACCGGCATCCATCAATGCAAGTGAGGCACCGCATACGGTGGCCATTGATGATGAACCGTTAGACTCTAAGATGTCAGAGACAATCCTGATTGTATATGGAAAATCATCCTCTGATGGCAACACCTGAAGGACTGCCCTCTCAGCCAATGCACCGTGTCCTATCTCCCTTCTTCCGGGGCCGCCCATGAATTTCACCTCCCCTACAGAAAATGAAGGGAAGTTGTAATGAAGCATAAACTTTTTTGTTTTCTTACCCTCTAAATTATCAAGCCTCTGCTCGTCAACTGATGTCCCGAGGGTTGTAACAACAAGGGCTTGAGTTTCACCCCGTGTAAAAAGTGCAGAACCGTGTGTCCTTGGCAATACACCGATTTTTATATTAATAGGCCTTATGTCTTTTAAACCCCTCCCATCAGCCCTGATTCCCTTCTCAAGTATAAGCCTTCTGACTGTCTCGCTCTCTAAATTTTCAAATGCCTTCTTTATATCATTTTCCAATTCCTTGTTCTCTTCACTTCCCTTTAATTTTTCAATCGTATCTTTCAGTATTTCATCTATCCTTGTTTGTCTCCCCTGCTTGTCCTTTATTACTACTGCATCTTCAAGCCTTCTCCCTGCAAATTCCTTTACCTTGCTAAAGGTATCAGATTTCCCATGTGAGGCTTCATGATATTTAATCTTTTTATTTCCTACATTTTTACTCAACTCTAATTGAATACCGACAATCTTTTTAATCTCTTCATGACCAACGGCAAGGGCATCAACGATTACACTCTCAGAAACCTCCTTTGCCCCACCCTCAACCATCATTATGGATTCCTTTGTCCCGGCAATGACTATATTAATATCACTCTTCCCAATCTCTTCATAGGAGGGATTTAATATGAACTTCCCATCAATCCTTCCAACCCTTACCGCCCCGACAGGGCTGAGTAATGGTATATCTGAAACAGATAACGCCGCAGATGCGCCTATTATAGATAAGATGTCGGGGTCATATTTCTGGTCGGCAGACAGGACAAAGCATATCACCTGCACCTCATGTGTGAAACCTTCAGGGAAAAGCGGACGCAACGGCCTGTCTATAAGCCTTGAGGCAAGAACCTCTCTTTCGGATGGCTTTCCCTCTCTTTTAAAAAATCCGCCAGGTATCTTTCCTGCGGCATAAAACTTTTCTCTGTAATCTACTGTTAACGGCAGAAAATCAGCCCCTTCACGAGGGTCTTTAGATGCTACTGCTGTTGCAATTACAACCGTATCGCCATATTTAACTACTACAGAACCATTCGCCTGTCTGGCAACCTCTCCTGTTTCAATTGAGAGCCTGTTGCCGTTTATACTCATCTCTACTTGCTGGAAACCCAATATATCCTCCTTAAAAATTAAAAAGGTTAAGGTCAAGGTTTAGGTTGAGATTTTCTTAACCTTAACCTCAGCCTCAACCTAAATTTATTTCCTGATTCCGAGGGCGTCTATAACCTTTTTATATCTCTCAATATCCTTTGTCTTGATATAATCAAGCAGCCTTCTTCTCTGACTAACGAATTTTAAGAGACCCCTTCTTGAGTGATGGTCCTTCTTATGAACCTTAAAATGTTCAGTCAGATAGTTAATCTTTTCACTCAAGATAGCAATCTGAACCTCAGACGAACCAGTATCCTTTTCATGAAGCCTGAACTTCCCTATTAATTTATTTTTAGCCTCTTTTTCTAATGCCATCTACCCTCCCTAAAAAGCCATGCTAATTGTTATCTTTTTTTATAACACAACAGACTTACCTTGTAAAGTATTTAATGAATTTTATTCAAATGAATCAATACATCATTAAGTCTTCCATCTTTATATAACACACCTAAATCCTTAAGGGAAACAGAATCAGTCAGCTTAAAGTCTCCTATGACTGTCCTCTGTAATTCAACGAGGTGCCCATTACATCCCAGTTCTTCACCTATCTGCTCACAGAGTGTCCTTATATATGTCCCCGGAGATGATTCCACTTCAAATCTTATAAGTTTATCATCTGCAGTTATAAACTTCATATTATATATGTGCACCCTTCTTGCCTTTCGCTCTACTACAATCCCTCTCCTTGCCAATTTATAAAGCCTCTCCCCTTTATGCTTTAATGCAGAATACATCGGCGGCACCTGTTCAATATCTCCTGTGAATTTCAAAAATGCCCTGTCAATCTTTTCTTTATCAATTGAACAATTATCGCATGAAGCAATTACAGAACCTGTTATATCCTGAGTATCGGTCTTTTTCCCTAATCCCATATCTGCAACATAGGTCTTCCTGCATCTCGTGAGGATACTTGCAAAACTTGTAGCCTTTCCAATACACATGAGAAGAACGCCTGTGGCTATCGGGTCCAAAGTGCCTGTATGCCCTACCCTCTTTTCTCCTATAATTCTCCTCACCGCAGAAACAACATCATGCGATGTCATCCCCTTCGGTTTATTGATATTCAAAATGCCATCCATACGCGATTGACAATTGAAAATTGAAGATTGACTATAGAAAAATTAAGGAATTTATATCAATTTTAAATCTTCAATCTTCATTCTTCAATTCTTTAAGTATCCTTGCTATCTTCTCTCCATGCTCAATTGAAGTATCAAGTCTAAAAATAATCTCTGGTATAAACTTCAGTCTCATTCTTTTTCTCAGCTCACTTCTTATGAAACCAGAAGCACTTTCCAGTCCTTTAATTGTTTTTTTCTTTTCATCTTCACTCCCCATAACACTTACAAATATCTTGGCATTCCTGAGGTCATCCGAAAGCTCAACCCGTGTAAGTGTAGCAAAACCTATCCGCGGGTCCTTTATCTCACCCATAAGCATCTGAGAGATTTCCTCCCGCATTACCTCTTTTACTCTATCAGATCTCTTAAATTGCATCTTTCTTAAATAAAGTATCAAAGTATCAGAGTGTCAAAGAGTCAAAGAACTCTGATACTATGACACTTTGATACTCTGACTCTATGTTAATATATTTCTATATTGTAACCAATCATCTCAGCAAGGTGCATTTTATCAATAAATTCTACCACCTTATTAAGCATACTATTTACATGTCCTTTTTCATTACTTACAGCGGCAACCCCTATCTTTGCAATCTGCCATTTATCGTTGTCATCCACCTCTGCAATAGAAACATTAAAATTATTCTTCACCCTGTCCTTAATACTTTTCAACACCTGTCTCTTTCCTTTAAGGGAATCGTTTCCGTGAAGAAAAAGCTCTATCTTACAAACTCCAATCACCATACTTATTGATTGAAAATTGACGATTGAATATTGACTATTTTTATTTGTTAATCTTCAATCTTCAATAGTCAATCTTCAATCCCTTTAGAGTTTCTTTGCAATTTTTTCCAGAGAGAATGGCTCAATAATATCGCCTACTTTTATATCCTGAAACTTCTCTATCCCTATTCCGCACTCATATCCTGCCTGAACCTCTTTCACATCATCTTTAAATCTCCTAAGAGACCCTATCTTCCCCTGATATACAATTACACTATCCCTTATCAATTTAGCATCGGTATTCCTCTGTATTATCCCGTCCAATACAAAACAGCCTGCTATAACTCCCATCTTAGGAATACTGAATATTTGTCTTACCTCAGCCTTCCCCATAACTTTTTCTACAACAGTCGGCTCCAATAAGCCTTCCAATCCAGCCTTGACATCTGCAATTGCATTATAAATTACTGTATACAATTTTAACTCCACCTGCTCTTTTGCGACCAATTCAGATGCCTTATCGGTCGGCCTTACATTAAATCCAATTATTACCGCATTTGACGCAGCAGCAAGCATCACATCTGTTTCTGTAATTCCGCCTACAGCACCATGAATCACCCTTATTTTCACATCCTTAGTTCCAAGCTTTTCAAATGAATCAGTAAGTGCCTGAATAGAGCCGTGGACATCCGCCTTGATAACAAGATTAAGCTCCCTTACCACTCCCTCATTTATCTGTTTATATATGTCCTCAAGCGTTACCCTCGTCCTTGTTCCAAGTCCTTCCTCCCTCTGCTTCTGTGTTCTTAATAATGCAATCTGCCTCGCCTTTCTCTCATCGGAGGCAACCAGGAATGAATCTCCCGCCTGAGGAACGCCCGACAGCCCCAAAACTTCCACAGGTGTTGATGGTCCCGCCTCCTTAACTTTCATTCCCAGGTCATTGATCATTGCCCTTACTTTTCCAAAATGAAGACCTGCTATAATAGGGTCACCAGCCCTAAGAGTCCCTTTTTGTATAAGAACTGTAGCAACAGGTCCTCTCCCTTTGTCTAATTTAGATTCAACAACAACACCTTTTGCCGCCTTTAAAGGGTTTGCCTTGAGTTCCATAATTTCAGCCTGCAGGAGTATCATCTCTAAAAGGTCTTCAATCCCCGTCTTCTTTTTTGCGGAAACACTTACATATATTGTCTTTCCGCCCCACTCCTCGGGAAGGAGATGTGGATTTACCTTTGCAAGGTCCTGCTTAATCTTGTCAGGATTTGCACCGGGCTTATCAATCTTATTAATAGCCACTATCATTGGAACACCTGCTGCCTCTGCATGATTTATTGCCTCAATGGTCTGAGGCATGACCCCATCATCTGCCGCAACAACAAGGACTACAATATCTGTAACCTGAGCCCCCCTTGCCCTCATGGCAGTAAATGCCTCATGACCGGGTGTATCAAGGAATACTATCCTTCCCTTTTTAACCTCCACCTCATAAGCACCAATATGCTGTGTTATACCCCCTGATTCCTTTGCAGCCACATTCGTCTGCCTTATGGCATCAAGCAGGGATGTCTTGCCATGGTCAACATGACCCATTATTGTAACTACAGGTGTTCGTGGAACCAGCCCTTCTGTTTCAATTTTTTCTTCCTCAGCAGTTATCTCCTCTTTCTCTAAACCTATAATCTCAGCATCAATACCGAACTTCTTCGCTACAGATAGCGCAGCCTCCGGGTCTATAACCTGATTTATTGTGGACATTACGCCAATCTCCATCAACTTCTTTATAACATCAGTGGATGGCACATCCATTTTTTCAGAGAGTTCTTTTACCGTTATAGCCTCACCGATCAAGACCTTCCCCTTTTCCTCAGGTTCAACCGCTTTAGCGACCTCTACCACCTTTGGCTTTTCTACCGGTTTTTCTATTGGTTTTTCTGCTGGTTTTTCTACTGGTTTTGTTTTGGGAGTTGGTTTAACCTCTACCTTCGGTTCCTCTTTTTTAACCGGGGGATGAGGCTCTTTTGGTTTTTTCTCTACTATTGCCGTCTTTTTTGGGGATGTAAAAATCTCCTTTATAAGAACGGCAGTCTCTTCATCAACAGAGCTTGAGTGAGATTTTACAATTATCCCCTTCTTTTTGAGCAGCTCTAATAATTCCTTACTCGTTATGCCAAGCTGATTTGCTAATTCATATACCCTTATATTTGACAGAGAAACCACCCCCCTAAATAGTAAAAGTGTAAGTGTGAGTGCAAGTGATTAAGTAATCACTATTCACCTTTACTTACACCTTCAATCACACCTGTATTCTCACTTTCATCTTCACTTTCACTTACACTTGCACTTTCACTTTTATATTCGCTCTCACTCTTTATATCTATCTTCCAATGTAAAAGTTTTACAGCCAATTTTACATTCTGCCCCTTCCTTCCTATAGCCAGTGATAACTGGTCATCAGCGACAATAACCTCTACGGATTTATCAGCCGCATTTACATTAACACTTGAAACTTTTGCAGGGCTAAGGGCATTCTTGATATAGGTCGCAGGGTCATCAGACCATTCAATTATATCTATCTTTTCACCCTTAAGCTCCTGAACTATTGACTGGACACGAATACCCCTCATCCCCACACATGCCCCGACAGCATCAACATCCTTTTTATTGGAAAATACAGATATCTTTGACCTGCCGCTTGGATCCCTTGCGGCACCCTTTATTTCTACAATGCCCTCAGCTATCTCAGGGACCTCCATCTCAAAGAGTTTAATAAGCAGCCCGGGGTGGGTTCTTGATAGAATAATCTGAGGACCCCTTGCATTCTTCTTAACATCTATGACATAAGCCATTATTCTGTCACCCCTCTTGAAACTCTCCCTGAAAGACTGCTCCCTTTTATAAATAATACCCTCTGTCTTTCCGATATCTACAATTATATCGCCCCTGTCTTCTCTCGTAACAGTCGCGCTTATTACATTCCCCCTTTTATCCTTATAACCATCAAATACTGTCTCTTTCTCAGCATCCCTGACTTTTTGAAGAATTACCTGTTTTGCCGCCTGGGCAGCAATCCTCCCCAAATCCCCTACATTGCATGGAACCATCACCATGTCATCCAGCCTGGCATCTTCCTTTATTTTAATAGCATCATTTAATGAGATTTCATTTTCATCCTCTGATACCTTCTCAACAACCTTCTTGCCGGCAAACAGCTCAATCCCACCTGTTTTCTCATTAATAATGACCTCCAAATTTTCAGCAAAATTTAGTCTTTTCTTAAATGCTGAGATAATAGCGGCCTTTACTGCTTCTATCAGTTTTCCCCTGTCTATCCCCTTCTCTTTTTCTATCTGATTTATTACATTAATTAAATCTAAACCCATTTTAAACCCCTCTTCTGAAATTATAAAAAACTACCACGGATTTATCACGGATAAACACGGATAAAATTTTTTTTCTTTTTAATCTGTGTTAATCTGTGTAATCTGTGGTTTCATTAGGTATTTGTTCTATTAAAACTCAACCATTAGATTTGCCTTTGATATATCCTTGTAATTAACCTTTATTATCTCTTTACCATCTTTTTCCTCAATTGATATGGCATCGCCTTCCACATCAATAATTTTTCCGACTAAATTCTTTTTATTATTAACCGGAGAATATAAATATATTTTTGCCAGCTTTCCTTTAAACCTCTCATAATCCTTTAACTTTTTTAATGGCCTCTCAATGCCAGGTGATGAGACCTCAAGTGTATAAGAATGAGGGATTATATCCTCTACGTCCAATAATTTTTCTATCTGATAGCTGATATTCTGGCAGTCATCAACCTTAACGCCTCCATCCTTATCAATGAATACCCTCAGATACCATGCCTTCCCCTCTTTTTTATATTCAACATCAACAAGCTCCATCTTTTCTGACTCAACCAAAGGCTTGACCAGATTCTCAACTGCCATTGTTACATCAACCCTCTGCATCTATTCTCCAAATAAAAAAAGTGGGTACCTTTTCCGAGTAAACCCACTTTTTAGTAGAAACTCTAATCCAGTTGAATTCAGTGTAATTTTTTTATGTCTTCATACTGAATGATTAATAAATTAGCACAGTTATTTTACAATTGCAAGTCTTTTTCCGTTATAGAACAAAAATATGACAAAAATCATTTTCAATTTTTGAATTATAGCTTAATATCTCTTTTTAGTTTAACATAAAAAGGAGGTGATAAGAATGATAAAGGTAAAATATTTTATTCTCTCTGCGGTTATCTTAGCGACATTCGGCTCTTCCTCAATAGTTTTTGCTGAAAATGCCAATCCCGCCGGATTAGAGAATCCTCTAAAAGCGGAGATGCAGGTGCTTGACAACGCATTCAAGAATCTCATAACCTCAATTGTATTAAATAATCTGAATGCAATTGAAGAGCCGTTTCATGAAGTCCACAAGGCAAGGCATAAGACTGAAGAGGCTCTTGAAAGAAAAGAGATTGTTCTGCCAAAGAACAATGACAAGATGGCAGAGTTTATCAAGATTGACAATAAATTTCATCACGAACTGGAGGCTTTAATTGAGGCGTCAAGAAAAGGCGATTTGAAGAAGGTTCAGAAGGTTACACACGAACTTCTGGATACCTGTATCCAATGCCACACAAAGTTCAGAAATCTATAATTTAAAGGAGGATAACGTCGACCTTCATGGTCGGCTGTGAGCGGGGGATGAACCCCCGCACTACGATTCCATTATGTATTATATGTAAAATTGTAGCGTGGGGGTTTATCCCCCACTTTTCGGCTGATGGTCTTAGCCGAAGGGGATACTCCTGTCTTCTCATTTAATTACTCTACCCAAAGGAATATTTGCCCTGTTTTCTAAAAAATCTATCCCGGGGAGAAGTACAGGTGTCTGTTCCATCTGACGCTCCTTGGCAATCTTTTTCACCTGCGGTGTTACATAGTTATATAACTCCGCCAGGCTTACTGTCTTATCTCCATTAAAATCTGCATCACCCTGAAGACCTTTCAGGAAAAAGTAGGTGAATAATCCATGTCTCTTTTCAGGATAGCTTGAGCTGATTTCTGTGCCTGAGGCAGCAGTCATTACCACAACATTCCCGCTGGCAAGGACAGGGTTCTCAACAGAAATAGCCATAGGTCTTCCACCCTTTGCCATGACAGACCTTCCACCACCCCCTGAGAAACATGAGTCCATCACCACAAATGTCTCTTTTACATTTAAGTCAGCAAGTTTCTGGTAGAGATTCTTAAGGGGAATTCCTGTAGCCTCCGGAAATGCAGGGTTGCCATCAAAGGGTATGATGAATGCCTCTCCTGTTAAAGGATTTGGAGCGCCATGACCGGCATAGTAGATAAATACTGTAGAGTCCCGCTCTACATTATTCTTGAGCCATGTCCCCATGTATCCTTCAATATCACCTTTGGTTGCGCGCTCGTTAAGGAGAGTAGCGATATTTTCTTCAGGAAATCCCATCACCCTTATGAGATACTCCTTCATGATTTTTGCATCCCTGACTGTAAACTCTGCTGTTGCAACTGCTACTTTCTCTTTTGCTGGCGGTTTATACGATGCCATGTCTTCATGGAGTTTTGGGACTATTTTACTTAATACAATCACTACTGTCCGATTAA
>JACQBS010000136.1 GCA_016194325.1 Nitrospinota bacterium
CAGTGTATGACGTGGAGAAAGTTTAGGAACAGCTTATGCTGTCAGGGACAACAGATGCGAACAAACAGGAGATATCGGGATAGCTGTAACTGAGCATGAAATAATGCATGCACTTGGAATGATATGGCACTTTGATGGATTTTTTAATGGAAATGATGGAGGAATAAAAGATGTAATTAATCAATCAGATACTAATCAATACGGAAAAAAGGATAGTTTTGCTAGAGCTGTTTTAATGAACATGTACCAGAATCCATCTGGAACAACTAAGGAAAATTTGAAAATTTCGAGCTATTGAGCAAAAAATTGAAACTCGTTTCACTCGTTTGTAATAAATAAGAAAGACAGGCAATCGCGATATTCAGACCATTGCACCAGTAGCCAGTAATTAACAGCTCCCCTGACCCCCTTTATTATGGGAGATTATTGGATGTTATATTTTTAGAGAATTTTAGGATTTTACAGGTATTCTCCCTTCCCTCAAAATCCATGGATGGAGAGGGTTGGTAACAGGGGCAATCTCCTTAAAATCAGGATGCTGAAAATGGTCATCAGCAGAATAGATTTCAGTAACTATGTTTTTGGTAGGTAAGGCGACCAGATAGTCGTAGATATGAATGTTAGAGGCAGGACTTTTTCGGAAACAAAGTTCAATAATTTCAAAAGTTATATCAACGATGAAAAATTTATCAGTTTTAAACAGCTTAAAGACCATTTCTCTCTCTGGAATAGTCATAGACTGTTTTCTTAGGATGTCCATTATTTCGGCTATCTGGTAGGTAGTTATAGCAATTTCAATATCATCATTTTGTAGTATTTTTGATAGAAACTCTAAAGAAAAGATGTGAATCTGTTTAAAATCTTCTTTTGAGGGAGTTACATAGGCATAGTGCCAGATATTTGTATCAACGAAAATGTAATTAATCAACATCAATCTCCGATGCCTTCGCCATTTCTTTTGGAGACGAAGATATAGGATTTTTCATTAATTCAATAACGGCTCTTATAGATTCTTTTTTTAAGTTCTTTTTTATGGGCAAACGAAGGACTATTTCAACTTTCTGGTGTTCTTCAATATCAAGTTTTTCGGATGGTTTTAAAACTCCATCTTCGTATACAGCTTCTATGGTTTTTGGCATATTGTATATCTCCAATCCCTGCTTAAAGCTTGCAGGGACATATCTTGATGAAATGATAACAAGAAGAAGAAAGGGAAATCAAGTTTTAATATTTTTGACTTTTGACTTTCTTTGCTACCTTTGCGTCTCTGCGGTGAAATATAAATCCTTTATGGAATCTCTGAGTAAGTCTTAATTATATTACCATTTTCCCTCTTGCAGTAATATAAAGCCTGCTCAGCCTTATTGATTAAGTCTCTTTCATTCACGGCATCTGCAGGATAGGTAGTTAGGGCTATACTCAACAGGAGTCTTGGTTCTTTACTTTCAAAAGAGGTCTTCTCTACCTTACTTCTTATATTCTCGGCAATCTTTTTCGCCTCACCATTTTCACATGACGGCATAACTATGGCAAACTTGGCTCCGCCGTATCTTGCCGGAATATCAATATCCCTCACATTTTCTTCAATAATCTTTCCTATAACCTGAAGTGCAGAATCCCCCTTTATATGACCGTTTATGTGATTATAGTCTTTCAGGTGGTCAACGGAGACAATGCAGAGGGAGAGATGACTTTTATCATGTGTTGCCCTTTTTATTTCATGCAGCAGTGATTCATGGAAATATCTATAACTGTATAGCTTTGTTAGCCCGTCATAATTTGATACCTGACGAAGCTGGTCTTCCAGTCTCCCATACTCTACTATTACAGTAAGGAGATTAACAAGCTCTACGAAGATGCGTATGTCCTCATCCGAAAATACATCCTTCTCCCTGCTGTCCATATAGGTAAACCCGACCCATTTGTTTCCATGTTTCATTGGGACGGCAATGAGGGTCTTGCATTCATATTCAAATTTATAAAGCCCTCTTTTTTTGGAATCGTTATTTTCACTTATCAGGAGATATTTCTGCTGATTTGAAATATCCTTGAGTAATTCCTTTTTTTCATCCACCTGAAGGTGTTTTATGAAATCCCCGCTTAAACCCCTTGAAGTGATGACCTTTATATGAAAGGATTTTTGTCCTTTTGTTAATATGGCTATTGACTGGCATTTGAAGAGTTCTTTTACGATATCGGCTGTGAAACTTAATACCTCTTCGGCTGTGTAGCCTGCATTGATTTTATCAAGAACCATCTGAATCAGCTGTAATTTCTTATCTCTATTTTCCACTCAAACCTCCCATAATTTATGAAATTATAAAAATTTGCCACAGAGGCACGGAGACACGGAGAAAATATCAAAATGTTTTTTATAAGGAAACCAAGAAACCATGAAAAACATTTCTATATTCATGGGTTCCTTATAAATTATTTTTTTCTTTACTCTGTGCCTCTGTGTCTCTGTGGCTAATCAGGTCTTTGTTCTTGAATAATAGCAGATATGAAATTCTAAAGTCAAATCTGATTAAATTGACACTTAAGTTAAAGGATTATATATTATGCACAGAAAAGGCGGTATATTTAGAAGAGGGGTAAATATGGAAGAGATTGAATTTCTAAATTCTTTGAGGGAGAAGGAAAAAGAACTGGATAGCCTCCTTAAGCAGGCAAGGACAGAGGCACAGCAGATAAGGGAAAAGGGAATGAAGAGTGCAGAGGAGTTGAAGGCATCTTTCAACATTGAGATGGAAAAACTAAAGGAGAGGTATCTTGAGGAAAATAAGATTAAAGCTGAGAACGATATAGATGAGATGAGGATAAAGGCAAAAAAAGATGCAGATGCTCTGCGGGACAGAGGGCGGCAGGATATAGAGAAAGGGGTAGAACTTGTTATTAAGGCAATACTACCTTAAGAGAAGGGTTCAAGAGGTAAAGGATTCAAGGGTTCAAGTGCTTTTCCCCCCTCGACCCCTTAACCCCTTGAATCCCTGAACCCTTATATTTATGATTCAAAAGATGAGTAAAATCCAGATAATAGGCAGCCGTCGGATAATGGAGGAGATTATAGAGTTTCTCCATTCCTTGTCCATGCTTCATGTGGATATTATCCCCGAGGATATGAGAGAGGGCATATCATATCACATCATTCCATTGCAGAGGGATGAGATAGCTATTAAAGAGAGGGCTGAAAAGATACTAAAGAAGCTTAAAGATTTAATGCTCCTCCTTTATCAACCTTCAGCCGCTGTAGAAAGCCGTGAGAAGAAATTCATTGTAACAAATATTGTTTCAGAAGGGATGCTATCGGATTACAATATACTGGAGGTTAAATTGAGAGACCTCCACAAGAGGAGAGCGGAATTAGCAGAGAGGCTTTCGCTTTTAGAGAGATATGAAAGGATATTGAAAGGTCTTGCCCCGCTTATTTCCAAATTGAGCGGTTTTAAAAATATTGAATCCACAGGTCTGATAATTGACAGGGATAAGTCCGGAGTCATCCCTTTAATGGAGGTTGAAATCAGCCGTATTACAGAGGGCGGTTATCAGATTTTCAAGAGGGAATTGGATGAGAAGAGTATAGGCGTAATCCTTACATACCAGAAAGACTATGATGAGGGGGTCAGGGGGCTGCTTTCAGAGGAGGGTATCAGCGAGATAAAGCTCCCGGCAGATTATGCAGGTCTCCCCTTTTTTGATGCACTAAAGGAGATGGTGAGGAAGAAAGAGGAGATTCCTAAAGAGATAACGGACATTGAAACAGAGCTTAATAGATTGTCTGATGAATGGTACTGGAAAATTGAAGAGCTTATTGATGTGCTTAAAGACCTCATAGATGAGTTTAAAACATTGGATTACTGCACAGGCACAAAGTATTGCTTTTTCATATTCGGATGGGTTCCAAAGAGCTATCTCCCTAAGTTAAGTAATGCCATTAAAGAGAGATTTGACGACAAGGTAGTGATAAGGGAGCTTGAAATAATGGAGGATGAGATAGAGAGGGTTCCGGTATCTATCAAGAATCCGAAGCTCGTTAAGCCCTTTGAGGTATTCATGAGGGTTCTTCCCCCTCCCAGATACGATTCCATAGATCCGACTCCATTTTTGGCAATTTTTTTCCCTGTCTTTTTTGGTCTCATACTCGGAGATATGGGGCATGGCTTGGTTATCCTTATTATTGTTACGTTACTCTATCTTAAATTTAAAGCCCGTGGTGAGCAAAGCGAATCCAAGAAGAATGTGATTCAGGATTTACTGAAGGTCTTTTTTCTATGTTCCATCTATACAATAATATTTGGATTTTTATTTGGTGAATTTTTTGGCGAGCTTGGGGAGAGATTCGGGATACATCCAATCATCCTTAACCGGGGCAGGGCGATAAAGGGATTTCTCATCCTTGCCGTCGGAATAGGGGTAGGGCATGTCCTCCTCGGATTTATCATATCCCTTATTAATTCCATCCGATGGCATAAGGGGAGGGAGATAATAGGAACGTTTTCTTCAGTTGCCATGCTCTTTACCCTGTTTCTTCTGATTGCAACTCTCTCGGGCTATCTTCCAAAAGGGTTTTTGAGTGTCGGCATCATACTGACAATAATCCTGTTTCCGATTATTCTATTATCAGAGGGGATTATAGGCGCTATTGAGCTGATTAAATCAATAGGCAATATACTCTCATACGCCCGTCTCATGGCACTCGGCGTAGCGTCAGTGATGATGACACTTGTTGCAAACAAGCTGGGCGAGATGACCGGTAATATTGTCCTTGGAATTATTGTAGCGAGTGTTATCCACGCATTGAATATTACCATAGGCATATTCTCTCCTGCAATCCAGTCCCTCCGTCTCCACTATGTAGAATTTTTCAGCAAGTTTTATAAACCGGGGGGAAGAAAATATGCACCATTTAAAAAAACAAGAGGGGGGGTGAGATTGTGGAGAAGGCTATAATTGCACTGGCGTCGGCTATGGCTATAGCTGTTACAGGTCTTGCTACGGCATGGGCGCAATCAAAGATAGGTTCGGCAGGTGCAGGTGCTGTAGCAGAGAAGCCTGAGGTGAGCGGGACTATTATCATTCTTATGGCGATTCCAGAGACAGTGGTTATCCTCGGTTTTGTAGTCGCTATCATGATTATACTTGGAATCTAAAAACAGGTAGAGGTAAAGGTATAGGCATAGTTTTACTTTACCTTTGCCTTCACCTATCTTTATTATTTATGAGTTACGAAGAACTTATTGATGCAATAGAAAAAGATGCTGTAAAGGAGAGGCAGAAGTTAATAGACGATGCCGAGACTGAGGCAAGGGGTACTGTAGAAAGAGTCAAAAATGACCTTAAAATCTTAAGGGGAAAAAAGATAACAGAATTTGAAAGCGATTTAGAAAAGGAGAGGGCTCTTGCAGTCAGTCAGGCAAGAAGAGAGGCTGATATTATGTCAATCTCGGTAAAGACAGAGGTTCTATCAGAACTCTTTAAGAAAGTAGAGGAGAGGATTATTGAATTTAAAAATGGAGGAAATTATAAGGATATACTTATAAAACTTTTAGGAGAAGCTATTGAGAGATGGTGGGAGGAGATAAAGAGTGATGATTTTATAGTTTATGTATCTGAAGAGGATTTACCCCTTCTGAAAAATACGGATATATCCAGTGAATTTGAAATACAAGCAGGTAAAGATATAAGTGAAGGGGTGATTTTGGTATCAAGGGATAATAGATTCAGAATGGTGAATACCTTAAAGAGCCGTATGGAAAGGGCAAAGGCAGATATACTTCCAATTTTAAGCAAAATACTTTTTGAAAATAATTAGTATGGATAAAATCCAATCAAAGCAAAACATCACCAAGCTTATAGAAAAATACCAGAGGCTTGCTGAATCAGGAAAAATAAAGGATTTTAACGAGGCTCAGACAGTCAATGAGTTTATCCTTCCATTATTTTCCTTTCTTGGCTGGGATATCCACAATATTAATGCAGATGAAGTAACGCCTGAAGAAACCATATCCAGAGGCAGGGTTGACTGGGCATTCAGGATTGATGGAATTCCAAAGTTTTTTCTTGAAGCAAAGGCGATGAAGGTTGATTTGGATGTGGCAAAGTGGGCAGAGCAGGCAATCAATTATGCATGGAATAAGGGCTGCACATGGGCAGTGCTGACAGACTTTGAGGCAGTAAAGGTTTTTAATGCAGATGTGTCCACCAAAAATCTGAAAGAAAGCCTCTTTTTTGAAATTCCTGCCAATGAATATCTATCAAGATTTGACCAATTATGGCTTCTGTCCACAGAGGCGTTTAAAGAAGGGCTTCTTGATAAAGAGGCTGAGAAATGGGGAAAGAAGGTAAAAAGAACCCCTGTAGGTGAGAGGCTTTTTCAGGACATGATGGAATGGCGTTGTTGCTCACAAAGGGTTTTCACAAGGCAAATACCCTTACCCCCGATGAGCTTGATGAGGGTGTTCAGAGGGTGCTTGACCGCCTCGTATTTATAAGAGTAACAGAAGATAGGGGAATTGAACCTAACATACTTCTCTCAATGTTGAGACAATCCAAGGTAGCCGCAGGCTTTAGCCTGCGTAAAAATCTCACAAAGATTTTCAGAGATTTTGACGAGGGTTACAATTCAAAACTCTTTACACATCACTCATCAGAAAACTGGCAGATAGACAATGAAACTCTTGAAAGGGTAATAAATGGTCTTTATGAAACAGGGGATGGCTACAGGTATGATTTTTCAGCCATATCAGCAGATGTCCTTGGCGGCATCTATGAGCAGTATCTCGGACATATATTAAAGCAGGCAACAAAAAGGGCATCAGTGAAAAAGGAGCATAAGAAAAGGAAAGAGCAGGGGATTTATTACACGCCTCAATTTGTTGTTGACTATATTGTTAAGAACACCATTGGCAGACTCCTATCAGATAAATCATACAGAGAAGCAATTGACTTAAAGGTGCTTGACCCTGCCTGTGGCTCAGGCTCATTTCTGATAAGGGCTTATGATGAGCTTGTAAATTATTTTGAGAAAAAGGACAAGCAGGCAAACCTATTTACAAAGTTCAGGATACTTACAGCCAATATCTATGGTGTTGACCTTGATGCACAGGCTGTAGAGATTGCACAATTGAATCTACTTTTAAAGACCCTCTCCACAAAGGCAAGACTGCCAAATCTTGCAGGAAAGATAAGGATTGGAAATTCCCTGATTTCAGAGAATGACCCTATCCATTGCGAGGAGCAAATAATATCGTCTGTCATTGCGAGGGACAGAGTCCCGAAGCAATCCCCTCTTTTAGAGATTGCCACGCCGGAGCCTGCCCTGAGCGATGAAACAAGATTGCTTCACTTCGCTCGCAATGGTAATATGAAAAAGCAGCGTCCTTCCAAGGAGGTTATAAAAGCCTTAAAAGGCGATAACCTTTTGTGATATTAAATATCATAAAGGCTGAAATAGCACAATAAAGTGCAAGCCTTTAAACCTTGGAAAGGAG
>JACQBS010000137.1 GCA_016194325.1 Nitrospinota bacterium
AGGAGAGTTTATTTTGAAAAATAAACCGGCATTCATTAAAGTAAATCTACCTGTTAAGGGACTGATTAAAATTATATGTAATGGGGAGAAAATTTATGAAACACCAGCCACAGAGTGTAGGCTGGAGATAAAAGAAAAGGGAGTTTACAGAATCGAGGCATATCAAAAAATACTCGGCAAATACAGACCTTGGATATACTCAAACCATATAAATGTAAAATGATTCATAATTTTACAGGAGCGTAATTCCTTGACAAATCTGAAGACTGGGGTTATATTATCCTGAAATTAAGTGGTTCCACTGTATAACACAGTGTGGCATAGCCACAACCCAAAAAAGAAAAGACTTGAACACGAATGACACGAATGGACGAATTACACAAAAAAATCAAACAGGGATATACAGGATGGATAGCCCTTGATAGCTGCATTCAGGGGCTGATTATCCTGTGCATCCCTGTTAAATAAATGTATCTGTTCGTGCCATTCGTATATTCGTGTAATTCGTGTTCCTGTATTAAAAAAACATTGCTAAAAAAGCAAGGTTTTATAACCTTGTATTACAGATATGATAGAGACAAACACAATTATCGAGGCTTTATATTACATTCTTGCCAAGATAAAATCTGCCGATAAAATCAAACTCGTCAAATTAATCTATCTTGCAGACAAGTATCATCTCATTCATTATGGCAGAACGCTAACCGACGATGACTACTATGCTATGGAATTTGGTCCTGTAGGCTCAACTGTAAAGGATATTCTTGAGTTCAATTCATTTACCCTATCCAAAAACGAGATAAAATACGCATCACAGCTTTTAGAAAAAGTTAACGAAAATACCTTTAGAGTGAATACATCTTCTGGAGAGGTTGAACTTGACATGCTTTCTGAAACGGACATAGAGGCATTGGATTTTGCTATTAAAAACTTTGGCAGTATGAGTCCATGGGAATTGTCGGATTATACCCATAAATTTCCCGAATGGTATAAACACGAAGATTTATTTGAAAATAAAAGTGTTAAAAGAAAAAGGATACGACCGGAAGAACTTTTATCAATGGTTGACGATGAATACTTCAAAGTTTCCAGTGAACATCTTGAAGAATCAAGAAATATCCTTGCTGGAAAATATGATTGATTGTGGAATTACCACCAAAGATTTTAATAGATAGTATCAATGATTGGTGTATATGCCATTACAAAGATAAAACATTTAATTCAGATGCCCCATCTCATTTTTATACTGTTATTCCTGTTGAAAATAACAAAAAGTTGATTAAATGTATAATTACTTCTAAGATTGATAAGAAAAAGAAATATTACAATGCAAGCAGACCAGAGGCTGTAAAAAGCCTTATATTCATTAATATAGATACCTTCAAATTTTTAACCGAAGAGAGTGTTATAGATTGTAATAGGGCAGAATTAATATCAAAAGAAGACCTCGCAGAAGAAATAGACCGAAGTCATGGATTTAAGATAATCTCAAGAGATTTCCCTGACAACCTTAAAGAAAAAGTAATACAAGCTATCAAAAACAGTCCTCTCGTAAGAAACCATATTAAGAAACTTTTGTAAATCTCAGGAGGCGGAGATGAGAAAATTTTTAGTCCATTTTATTGCTATAGTTATTCTTATATCATCTGTTGAATCTGCCGAAAAAACTAAAATCACAGGAGAATATAGCTATACTTACGGTGATAATGAAAGTATTATAGAAGCAAAAAATATCTGTTACTCGATGGCTGTCAGAAATGCAATAGAATCTTACAAAACTTTTGTAGTTGCCACATCTACAGTTCAAGATTATAAACTTATCAAAGACCTGATACAGACAATCTCATCTGGTTATATAGAGGATTTAAAAACAGTTGAGCAAACTATGAATGGAAGGACTGTTTATACAAAAGTGGAAGGTTATATTGTTCCTGCCGTGATAGATAATGTCCTAAAAAGAGAAGTAGAAAGATATAAGGGCAAAGAGCCAGAGGGGGTAGATGATAATGGGTATGTAAAGATATTAAAAGTGGAAAGAGATAGAAACGGAGTGAAGGTCGTTTTCAAAGTTTTGAAATCTGGTAGTTTTATGGTTGGAAGAAATTATAAAATAATGATAGATTACTATGACAATAATGGAGACCCTGTTGGTGGTGATGGTAAGCAATTTTATGGTGGTTCAAGTTTAATTTATGCGTTAAACCCTGGAGAAATGAGAACAGTAAGTTTTTATATACCAGAAAATGCTATATCCTATCGTGTTTGGCTTTTAAAATTAAAAATTTAACCTTAGCCTTTCTTGTTATTTTAATTACACCATATTCAGCATTAACATGGGATGGTTATGATTACGAAAAAGTTCTTATCCATTTGTTTAACAATTATTTTATGCGATTTTAAAATATTTTTCCTTTAATGATGAGCATGTGCCATCTATACCAGGAAATAACGATGCTGCAGTAATACCCATATATTGAAGCTCTTTCATTGCTTTATCCCTTTCCTTAACAGGAATATCAATTCTTGTTATATATTTTCTATTATCTATATCTTCCCATGATTTAATAAATCTATCTATATCCCTAATATTTGAAAAAGTTGAAACTGACTGCTGCGGCATAGCTCTTTTATTATCTCTTGAAGATAGAGCATGAGTAGAAAAAATTGTGCGGGGGTCAGCAATAGAATTAGCAATTGGAAATTTTTTTAAACTATGCCAAGAATATGTGTCAAATATAAATATCCTCACTTTTCTATAATCTCCATATAATTCATATTTCTCTATCTTTGAGAATGCAAAGTATGCTGCTATGAATGGAGATTCTGTCCAATCTAAAAGAGGGGTTGGATATCCATGATGCTGTGCAAGAAATATAAGTTCTCCATGCTCAATTGGATTTTCTAACGAATAGAATTTACCGGTAATATTAGAAATATATCGGGCTAATTCCGGAATATCATTTAAGCTATACCGTAACAAATCACGTCTACCTGTACGATGAAAAGTGGTTCGGAGGTTATATTTATTGTCGCTATGCCCTCTGAAAATTAATCCTGTCTTTTCTGTCCTTGTATTTAAAATTCCTATAATCCATTCCCTAAATTTATCCCAAGAATATTCATAATCACAATTATAATAATCATCGGATTCGTAATTATTAAGCACAAAAGAACCGCTTGTATCAATATCAGTTTTCCAATTACCTCTTATCGAATTGTTATCAATTATTCCAGATATTTCACCAGTTTTTGGTAAAAAGTTTTGATTTTTTACATTAGGAGGGTAAGATGCAAAATTTAATAATTGAGCTTTAAAGTAATTGCTATTATGTTCAATTATTGCTTTTGCATAAAATATAGGTCTTGACACATTATAATCTATAAATGCTATCAGTCCTTCATTTTGTATGTCCCCGTCAATATTTAGTATAACCGTGCCTTTATTCGTTCCTTCAGTTTTACCTATCCACTGACCCCACATATTAGCCTCTTTATTTATGAAGATACTATAATTATTTTGTTAATACAAGTTAATGATGAACTGATGGTACGGTATGTCTGATATTCAAATGGACTCCTCTTTATTTTGTATATATAGAAATTTATCTTTGTATTTGAATGGCAAAGAAGAATCTACCATAGCCAATTTATTTTTAATCAGGTGGGCATTTATAAAGGTCTTATTTTTTAAATAAAGGTAGCATAACAGATTACCGTTATCGTCATATTTTGTAGTATCAAATTTAAGAAATACCTTTTGTCCTTTCAATTTCTCTTTTAAAAAATGAATTGCCTTGCCGTTTATCTCCTTTTTCTCTTTAACTCCAATAAGCCTGACTTTCAGGTTATTATTTAGAGCTATAATCTCCGGGCTTATTACTTCTTTAACCGAATAGTATCTCTCTTGTTGATGCTCTGAATTATCTATCTTTGAGCCAAATTTTAACTTTTTTGGGTCAATCTTTTTATCGAATCTAACCGGGTCTTTAAAGATATAAGGTAGTCTGCTAATCTCTTTTTTGTAATCTATCGTTTTGTCCTTTTGGAAAATTATTTCAAAATCTTTTGGGCTACTATCCCTGATAAAAGCATTCAGGGACAGGTTTACACCAAGTTTTTCTTTAATAACCGGCAGAAAATCCTTATTGATTTCATATCCAACCGAGTTTCTTTGCAGTTTCTTTGCAGCGAGGGAGGTTGTTCCGCTTCCTAAGAATGGGTCAAGGACTGTATCCCCTGCAAAGCTAAACATTTTTATTAATCTTTTCGGCAATTCCTCTGGAAACATAGCAAGATGTTTATTCTGTCTTTCACCTGAGAAATTCCAGTGACCATAAAAATATTCATTCCATTCTTCTGTGGTAAGTTTTGACTTTTCTTTAGTCTCTCTGCCCACCTTTGGAGGTTCACCCAACTTTTTAAAGATTAAGATAAACTCATAATCAATCTTTATTATTCCATTTCTGGGATAAGGGAAAGACCCCATGATAGTAGCTCCGCCTGTTGTATTGCAGGTTGTAACCTTCTGCCAGATAATAGCCCCCATGTAATCAAATCCAATTGTTTCGCAGAACTTAATTATTTCCTCTCTTATTGGTATAACCTTGTATCTCCCATAATAAACTGAACGAGCAAACTGGTCTCCAATATTTATGCACAAACGGCAGCCATTATGTAAAACACGATAGCACTCTTTCCAGCATAGATTGAGGTTGTTAATGTAATCCTCATAGCTATCATTAAACCCAATCTGACCACCATTGCCATAGTCTTTTAGTTGCCAGTATGGAGGAGAGGTAATAACGAGATGAATACTCTCGTCCTTCAATTCCTCCATTCTCCTGCCATCGCCGATGATTATGTGAGTTTGACTATTTAAAGACATTACAAAATCCTTTGTACTAAGGTAGTGAATACTACCTCAATAATATATATCACAGTTAATATCTGTAAGCAGTATTTGGATTATATTAAGTTAAAGACACGCCAGATATACCCACAACCTGCCTTCCTCTCCCCTCTCTGCAACCCTTTTTACAAGCCTTTTCTTATAAAGATTCAATAACCTTGTCCCGCTTGTATTTGCCGGAAGTTTCAAGGCATCAGAAAGCTCACTGGCTGTAATTTTACCTTTACTGAGTATCAAATTCAGAGTCTCCTTTAGATAATTATTAAGACTGCCTATAAGGATTTTCTCGCCATCCACCTCTGCCATAACTGACAGGTCTTTTCTCTCAAGTGCAACCTCAATATTTTCTTTCTGGTTTTCGCTTAAGCTGGTCAGAACAATATATTTATCTCCATATTCACCGCTCACCAGTCTTGACACAAGTTTTGCCGCTACCTCATCCGCACAGGAATAATCAATTACGCCTATTTTTGAAAAATCAAGGACAATAACCTCCCCATCCTTTTCTTTAGAAATATCCCTCTCAATTCGCTCCCTTATCACCTGCCCCGACTGCCTCGTAACAAGGTCGCTTGAGCCGTTTTTCAGTTCTTCTTTGAGGAGTTTGTAGAGGTCGTATTGGGTCATTATTCTTATTTCATTAACCTGAAATTTGTAACGTCTATCGTGTGGGTTGAATAGGCGAGTTCTATATTTTCCTCTTTGAAATTAATATAAATGTCTATGGTATTTTGTTTATATTTGGATTTATCTGGAATTACTTTTTGAATTTCGCAGAATGGAATGAATAATATCCCATCTCTGGGAACAAGGAGAATCCCTTCGCCTTTTTGCAAGGTATCTTTGAACTTGTCTCGGAATGTAATTTGCCAGCCTTTCTGTTTTTTACTCCCCGGCCTTATATAGACCTTTTTACCGTTTATTACTGCTTCGTAGGCACTCCACTCCTCCAGCTTCCAGCTTTTTTTCTCCAATACTTTCTTCAAGTCATCTCTAAGAATTTCTTCTTGGCCCGGTTTTTCAATAAGCTTCGTAATTAGGTTTTTCTTCATTAAGAAAAAATCAAATTCCTCTTTAAATGCTTGAACCATCGACTTTTGCTGGGGGTTATGCTTTTGCGGTTCTCCCTGAGCAACAACAGTATATCGATTGGCCTTGAATAGGTTTATTAGGTGCAACTCTATAGATTTTCTTATAACAGAATCGCTAAAATCGGATTGTGTTGCCGTTCTGCCATCGTTGATAATAAGGGCTTCATGCCAATCTTTAATTTTGTCTTCAGGTGCAGTCATATGAGTTTTGAGCCTGTTGCAAATATCCTTTGCTTCGCCTATATATACCTTCTTTCCACCAGCATCAAATAGTATGTAAATACCGGGATACTCAAGATTTCCCCATTCTTTTTTAACTACTTCCAATGCCTTTAATGTACGTGGTATATGCCAGGAACGTAAGTGGCCTCCTGTGGTTCGGGCTCTAAGTATTTTGTCACCATTTTTTATGTCTTGTTGATACCCAAATTTATCTTCCATTGTCTCTCCTTTTTCTTGAGGCTTTTTTAAGAGTAATTATGGTCTCTCGCAGCTTATAGTTTCTTACTTGGCCGGAATATCTGTTTCTCGCTTTCTCTATCCTCTCAATAGTAAGGCCAAGCTCTGACCCTATTCTGGCAAGAAGTAAATCAGTAGGGATATAAACATCCGCAATAAGACTATCTCCCACAACCAATATAAACCGCCCATTGGGATTAAGAGATTTGCTCACCTTATCCATTACCTTATACATGTCGTCAAAATACTTATGAACAATATCCGGCATATCATTTCGCCTATAATTCCCTCTCCTACCTATATTTATCCGGATATTCGATTTGATTTCTTCCAACCATTCATTTGTGTATTTGGAATATCTTTGTGCAAATTCACGAATTAAGCCCTTTGACACATTATCGCAAACAACAAGGTTATCCTTAACCTTCTTGGCATCCTTTGCTTCTTTAGTAAAACCCAGCCATGCCATTTCAATCTTATAGTTCATTACATAATCAAGCCCGTTCATATATGGCGGTGATGTAATTATTAGATCAAAACCTTCTTTATGCTGATAGTCCATTGCGTTAGCAAGGCAAACTTTACTTGCCGTTTTAATATTCTTTTTATGCTTGTTTTGGAGAATCTTTAAATCGTTGCAAATCTCTTTAATCTTAGTCTTCATCAGCATCCATGGAGCGTTATCAGAGACTTTTTTATTTTTCCAATACCCAAGACATGGTGTTCTTTTAAGATTACTGCAATCAATCAATATGGATGAGAAGGCAAGCAAAATAAGGTTTTGCGCCTGCTTTTGTTCTTTTGTCTTTGCTGATATATTATCAATACCTCCTTTAAGCAATTCTAAATTTTTTAACACCCTATTATCGAATTGGTTTTCAGATTTAAGAAAGTCAGGAGCAGGAGTTTTTATTTTTTTTGGAATTGAGGTATAAAGTCGGGAAACCAATTCGGGAGTAACATCCCATGAGTTGGCCTTGGTATCCGCAATGAATTGAAGCAATGGATTTAATTCCGTGCCTACGGATTTATGACCGTTTAATTTAGATTGAACAAGAACAGTTCCGCAACCGGCAAAGGGATCAAGGACAACAGGAGATTTATAATCTTTCCTGTATTGATCAAAAACCGATTGGACAAACGATGATGAAAACCCTTGAATATACGGCGCCCAACGGTGGACATGCTCTCCAAAATTCGGCGTAAATTGTATCGGTTGCCGGCTTTCAATAATTTCTACGCCCAATTTGTTCAGATAGTATATTGAGTCAATATCGCATGAGCCGCCAAATTTAGGAGAAGCAAGGATATTCTTGCGACGGATATTTATTTTGTTATTTATATCAGGTAGATTAAGTTGCATAACCATTTCATTTTTTAAGTCAACCAAGCGACATGATACCAGAATGCAATATCATTCACTTTCCTTACTTTGTTTTTTAGGCATAAAACGATCTAACAAAGAATTAGCAGGGGTTTCATCCGATGTTTTTCTATCAAATACTCTCAAAGGTGGTTCTGATAATATAGAAATTGTATTATTACATAACTGAGGAAGTGACCCTTCTGGACTAACTTCTTGCATCTGCTTTTTGTAACCCTCGAATGACCTTGAAATTGATTCTTTAAATGCATAATCTTCTTCAAGCCTGACTATATGACCGTAATTTCTTCCAAAAAACCAACCCAGCCATATTAAAGGGAATGATAAAGGTGCTCGCTGCAAAAAGAATATCCACCAGTCTGTATTCCCACGTTGTTCCGGAAATATTTTTATCATCCAAATTACCATTACTAATAGACCTAAAAGGCTACATATAAATGCTGCAATCCAATACTTTTTAGACTCGGCTATTTCTTTTTTTCGTTGTAGAAATGCACTTGCTAATCCAGCACTTGCTGCTCCGGGAAGAAGGCTTTCTACCTGTTTGTGTGTTTCTTCTGTACGACCAATGATGGTGTTCAACTCTTTTTCTTGTTGGTTAATATTTGTTCGGAGTTCCTCCGATTTCTTAGCCAATTTATCAATTTCTGTTGCCCATGCCTCAACCTTTTCATTAGTTGCAGATATTGAAGTTACATAATCTTTGGCATTCTTTTCTGTTTGCTGAATTACGGTAAATGTTTCTGTTATTTTTCGTGCAGTTTCAGTTGCTTGATTCGTACATTCAACTCCTTTTTTCATAATTTCTTCCGAAGATGCAACATTTGTTTGTATTGTTTCCATTGCCTTTTTGACATCGTTTAGAAGACTTTCTAGTCCATTTCTGATGGTTAAGCCATCCTCTAACTTCTCTTTTAGTTTTTTTACTTCTAATTCCTGATTCTTGAGTTGATTCATTTTATCCAAATAGCCAAGCATGTCTTTAGAGAGATTATAAAATCCATATTGCCAGATTGCGGTGTTGAGTTGTTCAATCGCATTTGTAAGGTTGATTACTTCATCGGTTCCATTCACAAGACCAGTAAGAGACCTGGATATGCCACCAAGATAATCAAATAAAGTTTTTTGGATGCTGATGGGCAATTGGATCAATTTCTTCTTTTCTATTGCATCCATAAGAATTGACCGAGCAGAATTAAGGTTTATAAAAGATTCCTCAAGGGAAACTATTCCTCGGTTAGTATCAAAACCAAGCTCTTTGCATTTTGCAAGGGCTGCATTTTGAGCCTCTTCCGTTAATGTCGTTAAAATTTCCCACATCTTTTCAACCATATTACCTCCAAAATTAGCAAATAAATCAGCCCTCTTTAACCTGTTGCCTACTTCTCTTTCCTCACACCTTTAAACGACTCCTTATCCGACTTCTGATCCATGAACTTTCCTGTATCCGAGTCTCGCTTGAGCCAACGGTCATTATTATGAGGATTGTGTGTTTGAGAGCGGTCAGTTACCTGTCCCCGCCTGTGTCCATCTCCATACAGTGCATTCTTTGCCATATTTGCTAAATTACTGTTCTATGAATAAAACCCTTTCCACCCACCCTTTATTTCTCTATAAACTTCACACTCTGATTTCTGCTTACATTCAGGGCAGAAGCCGTCACAGCCATCATCAACATAGGTGAAGCCAATCTCTGTAAAGATTTTATGAAACTGTTCAGGGTCATTGGAATATTTTTCAAATTTTTTAACTGTATCTTTAAAATCTGCTTTGAGTTCTCTATTATCTTTCATATCCTTAATTGACTTTCAACTGAATCAATTGAATCATATATTAAAACATTTGTCAAGTAATTTTTTGCAAATTTTAAAAGCGGGAGTTTACATCTCTGGCAGCATTATGTTTATCTGGGAGCCGGGTAAATGGGTGAGGTTAATTTCTTGTGATTTACCCCATGACCATTTGGGGATTATGGAGAGTTTTGCTGTCCCAGAGCGGATGGAGATTTTGCCGTCCCATTGTTTGACAAAGCGTCGGACAGCGGCGAGTCCGTGTCCTCTTCCAGAATCAGCGTATCTTGAGGCGCCGTGAAGCAATGCCTTTTCTATTGCGTCAATGTCATCCTTTAATGAAAACCTCTTTGATAAGGATTTTTTAAAGCCTATTCCTAAGTCCATGACTGCAATCTTCACGACATTTTTATTCATATTCTGCCAATGATATTTCTGTATCCCCACAAATCCCTTTGTCTCGCTGTGTTCAATAATATTCTGACACACCTCCGATAACGCTACGATAAAGCCATTTATTGCCCTTTCATCGTAATTAAGATGCCTTTTTAATATTGCATTTGCTCGGTCTTTAACCTTTCCGACTATAAAATGTATATCGTTAGATTTTTCTATTGGTGTGATTTCAAGCATGACATCGGAAAAGGAGCTTCGTAAATATTTTCCTGATATTTGTGGCTTGGAAGGCTCAAGATTGAAGTAGTTGCCTGCAAATTTAAAAAAGTCCATTCTCTCGAGGTATTTTAGGACTTCTTCCGATTTTGGGAGTTGAATGGTTTTATGGATGCCCTCTGATTGAAAAAGCTCCCCCATCTTAAGGATGCCAACCATGCCGTAAGGGTCAATGAAGATTATTTCTTGAAGGTCAATCTCCGAAGATTCTTTAAAGAGGTGCATGACCTGTTCAAAGTTGTCTTCTGTAATTTGGGTCATATTTTCCCCTCACTTATTTCACTCACCTCAACCCTCTCCCCAGAGGGGAGAGGAGGATTTTTATGAGATATTGTAATTTTTAACCTCAAGTTTTAATTTCTCAATTTCTTTTAAATCGTATCTTGAGTAGAGGTAATAATATACCGAATTATTTGTGAGGAGCAAATCAATATCTTCCCACATTCAACCTTGAAGTGCAACAAAAGAAGAAGCCACTTCAAGTGGTGTTTTAAAGCCCAGACACTTTCTGGGACGGTTATTAATAAGAGATTCGATATGAGCAATCTCATGTTCAGTGATTTTACTAAAGTCAG
>JACQBS010000138.1 GCA_016194325.1 Nitrospinota bacterium
ATGGGGAATTTTATTTTGGACAAAAAGAAACAGCCTTCCTTCAAAGAAGATATAGACTGGAAAAAAGAATTTGAATTGGATTGAAAAAAAGACGCCAAATAAATTAGACAGGATATACAAGATAAACATGATAATAAAATAAAAAAATCCTGTTAATCCTGTCAAGAGGAGGTTTATTATGGGAAAGTTTAAGATTTTTGCAGAATTCTGGGAGTTTTTGAAGGAGAGAAAGAAGTGGTGGCTGGCACCAATTGTAATAATGCTTCTCTTAATGGGGCTTCTCATTATCTTTACTGAGAGTTCTGCCGTGGCACCATTTATTTACGCGCTGTTTTAAAAGACAAAAAAGATTAAGGAGAAAAGGGGAAGTAAGGGAAAGGGAGAAAAAACCGTTCCAGCAGTTCAAACGGTTGGAACGGTTTATACGGCTTAAACGGCTTAAAATTTTGAAAAAGATAAAGGTATTAAGGATTATTGCAAGACTGAATATAGGTGGGCCTGCTGTTCATTCCATCTTATTAACAAGGCATTTAAACAACGATAGATTTGATTCCGTGTTGGCAACAGGTATGATTGGAAAAGGTGAAGGGGATATGATGTATCTTGCAAACGCAAATAATATAAAGCCTGTACTAATAAAAGAGTTAGGAAGGGAGATATCGTGGAAAGACGATATAATCGCATTTTTAAAGATTTTAAGGATTATATTTAAAGAGAGTCCTGATATAATCCACACCCACACAGCAAAGGCTGGAACACTCGGAAGGACGGCAGGTATTATCTACAATACAATAAGCTCACACAAGGCATACTTAGTTCATACCTTCCATGGTCATATATTTAACAGCTATTTCTCCACTCTTAAGACTAAGTTTTTTATTCTAATTGAAAGGGTATTGGGACGGTTTACTGATAAAATAATTGCTATAAGCAAAGGACAGGCAAAAGAGCTTTCAGATAAACTCAAGATAACTTCTGATGAGAAATTTGAGCTTATTCCTCTTGGGCTAAACCTATCCCCATTTTATGAGATCGGAAGGAATGATGGCTTATTTAAAAGAGAATTAGGATTAGATGATGATACGAAGCTTATAGGCATTGTTGGAAGGCTGGTTCCAGTAAAGAATCACAGGATGTTTTTAGATGCTGTTAAAAAATATAAAGAGATAGATAATAAAAAGGTTAAATTTATAATTATAGGAGATGGAGAATTAGGAGAAGAACTTAAAAAATATTCAATAGACTTTGGAATAAAAGATGATGTAATCTTTACAGGCTGGAGAAAGGAATTAGAAAATATTTATTCAGATCTTGATATGGTAGTTATTACATCTTTTAATGAAGGAACCCCTGTATCTGTAATAGAGGCTATGTCGGCAGGAAAACCTGTTATTGCTACAGATGTAGGAGGAGTAAGAGACCTTTTTACGAATTCAGAATTCAGAATTCAGAATTCAGAATTAAAATTCAAAAAATATTCAGAGGGGATATTAATTGATTCCAATAATTCAAATTCATTGGCTGAAGGGATTAAGTTTCTGCTGAGTAACCCCAAGTTAGCTGAAGAGATGGGAAAAAATGGCAGGGTGTCTGTTAAAGGCCGGTTTGATATACAAAGATTAGTAAACGATATGGAGAAGATGTATGAAAAACTTATTGAACAGGGAGGATAGATGGCAAAAGTTTTAATAACTGGTGGTGCAGGATTTATTGGTTCTCATTTATCGGAAGAACTCTTGAAGCGGGGTGAAGATGTCTTTGTTATTGATGACCTCTCAACAGGGAGTATTGAAAATATTGAGCATCTCAAGAATAACCCGAAATTTCATTATAGTATTGATACAATAAAAAACGAGCCGTTGTTAGCCGAACTTGTGGACAGATGCGATGTGGTGTATCATCTGGCAGCGGCTGTTGGCGTCAAGCTGATAATTGAAAGCCCTGTCAATACAATTGAAACCAATATCTACGGGACAGAATTGGTTCTTAAGTGTGCAAATAAAAAGAAGAAAAAGGTGATGGTTGCATCTACTTCCGAGGTGTATGGCAAGAATAATAATGTGCCTTTTAAGGAAGACTATGATGTGGTGCTCGGCTCTACAAAAAACGGGAGATGGAGTTATGCCTGTTCAAAGGCAATTGATGAGTTTCTTGCCCTTGCATACTGGAGAGAGAAAAAACTCCCTGTGGTTGTTGTCAGATTTTTTAATACTGTTGGACCAAGACAGACAGGAAGATACGGGATGGTAATACCAAATTTTGTAAAGCAGGCACTACTCGGACATCCCATTACTGTCTATGGAGATGGAAAGCAGTCAAGGAGTTTTACCTATGTGGGTGATGTGGTAAAGGGCATCACTGAGCTTATGAATAATCCAAAGGCGGTTGGAGAGGTCTTCAACATTGGACATGGCAAGGAAATCACAATTTCCGAACTTGCAGCCCTGGTAAAAAAAATCACGAATAGCAAATCTGAGATTGTATATATCCCTTATGATAAGGCTTATGAAGAGGGCTTTGAGGATATGCAGAGAAGGTCGCCTGATATTTCAAAGATAAACAAGCTGATAGGCTATAAGCCGACAATGGATATAAAGGAAATATTGGAAAAGGTGGTAGAATATTTTCTGTCAACAAATGCCCACTTATAAAAATTGACTATTGAATATTGAATATTTTTTCAATCTTCAATCTTCAATTTTCAATTACCATGAAAGGGGGGATAAAGATGGGGAACGTTGTAAAAAAGAGGAAAAAGAAGATGAGAAAGCATAAGCTGAAAAAAATGAGGAAAAGGATGAGACATAAGAAATAAATAAGAAAGAGGTTTAGGTTAAGGTTAAGAATTTTCTTAATATCGAGATTCTTCGGGCTTCGCCCTCAGAATGACCTTCGGCGTCAGTGTCATTCTGAGCGCAGCGAAGAATCTAATTCATTATGAATGAGTTGGATAAACACATCAAACAATTGAACAGTTCCGACAGTCAGCTCCGCCGTGAGGCAGCAGAAATGCTTGGCGAACCTGGCGGTAGTGCTGCCATTACACCGCTTGTAAGACTTATCAGGGATAATAATAAAGGGGTTCAGCAGGCGGCTATAGATTCTCTCATTAAAATAAGAGGAAAAGATACCATAAGAAATATAATTCCACTTTTAACTGATGAAGGCGCTGCAGTTAGAAATATAGCAATAGAAATTCTACAGCAGATAGGAAATGATGATATATGGGCTATTATTAAAGAATTAAAAAATATAAATAATGATGTGAGAAAATTTGCTGCTGACCTGCTCGGCTTATTATCTAATAGAGAAGCAGTGGAGCCATTGATAGAGGCTGTATCTGATACCGACCCGAATGTCAGGGCATCTGCTGTGGTAAGTCTTGGATTGCTGAAAGACAAGAGGGCTTTGCATGTATTGATTAATTCCCTTAATGATGAGGAATGGATAAGGTTTTCAGCCATAGAGGCATTGGCTGAGATGGGGGACAAAAGTGCAGTCGGACCTCTTTTAAATACATTGAATACAGCCAATCAGCTAATAATAGCTGCAATAATTGAATCATTGGGACATTTGAAAGACCCTAAATCTGCAAAGCCTCTTTTGAAATATATAAAGAGTACAAATAAAAATATCAGAAATCTTGTATTAAAAGCCCTCGATGAAATATCTGAGGAAAATGAGATTACTTATAATGATGTAGATAGAGATGAATTGTTTGTCTTTCTAAAAGATGCCCTAAATGATGATGACCCTGTTATTCAAGATTGTGCTGTCAGATGGCTGACAAGATTGAAGGATGAAAGAGGGATTGAACCGCTGCTCAGACTCGCCACGAAAACAAGCTGGGACTTTCCTGATAGGCTGAATCTGATTGCAAAGGCACTCGTTGCTATAGGCAATATCCCCATACTCCTGACGAAACTCAGAGATTCTGACAAAAAGGGGAGGCTGATTATAATAAGTGTCTTCGGAGAGTTCAGAGACCCGTCTGTTACCTTGAGACTGCAGTCTGTTTATTCAAGGGCTGATGAAGAGGAGAGGTTTGTTATCGTCTCTGCCGCCGGGAAGATAGGGACAGATGAGGCAGTTGAGATTTTAACAAAGGCACTTCATGATTCCAATGGTCATGTCAGGAGAGAGGCGGCATCATATCTTGGAAGATTGAAGGAGAAAAAAGGTGTCCATATTTTGCTTTCCATATTTGAAGGAGACCACTATCATGATGTCAGAGAAACCGCAATGAAGGCGCTTGCAAATATAGGGACTGACGAGGTATTTGAAAATTTTATTAAGTTTCTCTCATCCACAAGCCCTGAAATTCGTGAATTGGCAATAGAGGGGTTAAGGATAATGCATAGGTCTGAGGGGATAGAAAATATACAGGGGGTTCTGAACGACCCGAACTGGAAAGTAAGGAAGGCTGCAGTAAATGCCCTCTCCCAATTTAACGGTGAAAGCATAATTGAAAGTCTTATTAATGCCATGTCAGATGAAAATGAGCATGTAAGGCTTGCAGCCGTTCAATCAATGGCAAGATTTTCGGGTGAGAAGGTTGTTAAATCTATTATAGCTGCCCTTAACGATGGTGATATATGGGTTCGTTTTCAGGGGGCTGAGACCCTTGGAATTATGAGAGAAAAAAGCGCCATAGATTCATTAATAAAAAAATTAAATGATGATGACCCGGTTAAGATTGCTGCTGCCAAAGCACTTGGAGAGATAGGGGATAAAAAGGCATTGCGTGCATTGGAATCATTAAAGGGAGACAATAATACTGATGTAAGTAATGCTGCAGCCATAGCTATAGAGCATATACAAAATAAATAAAGGCAGGTGTATTAGAATCTTGGAAACAACTAATGAGTCTTTACAGAATAAAGGGAATGAAAAACTATCTCTTGACACTTTTCAGCAGTTGAGGGATTTGATATATGAGAAGTGTGGAATATTTTATGCTGAAAATAAAAAGTATTTAGTAGAAAATCGATTAATGAGGAGGTTAGAGGAATTCGGATTTAATACATTTGAAGAATATCTCTATTTTCTTAAGTACGATTTACGGAAAAACAATGAATTAAGCTTCCTTTTCGATGCAATCACTACAAATGAGACAAGCTTCTTCAGAAATCCGCCTCAATTAGAGGCATTCGAAAAAGGGGTGTTACCTCTTGTTATTGAAAATTTAAAGAAGTCTTCAAATAGTAAGATGCGAATATGGAGTTCTGCCAGTTCAACAGGGGAAGAGCCATATACCTTAGCCATTATACTCTCTGAGAACAGGGCTATAATGTCAGGTATTTCAACTGAGATTATGGCAAGTGATATAAGCGAAGGCGTTTTATCATCTGCCCGCAAAGGTGTTTATGGAACAAATTCAATCAGGAGTACCTCTAAGTATCTTATTGATAAATATTTTATAGTAAATTCCGATACTTATACTATTAAACCTGAAATAAAGAATATGGTTAAATTTAGCAACATAAACCTCTATGACCAGCTTAAGATGAAGACGATGAGGGGGTTTGATGTCATATTCTGCAGGAATGTCCTCATATATTTTGATGATAAGGCAAAAAAACAGATTATAGGCAGTTTATATGACAGCCTTAATCCAAATGGCTATCTTCTTATAGGACATTCAGAGTCTCTGCACAATATATCAAGGGCTTTTAAATTGGTAAATTTCAATAGAATGCCAGTGTATAAAAAAGAGTGAAAGGAGGTGGATTATGAATTTTTTTGATTTTAAAACAGACAATACGGCTTATTACATTGCAGCTATATTTTTTTTAATTCTGATTTATATTATGTATTATCTGGAAAAAAGAGATAGACGGAAAATGCAGCTTGATATAGAAAGGATGCTCGAGATGGATATTACACCGAAACGAAAAGGAGATGAGCGGATCAGAGAGGAATTTTTGCGGAGAAAACAATATGCATAACTAAGAATAATGTCCCCGTCTTGCCCCCTCCTTTGCAAGGAAGGGGGAGGGGGAGGTGTTTATGTCAAAAAATATAATGGTAGTGGATGATAGCTTTACAACCCGAAAGATGTTGTCTTTTCTTTTAAAAGGGGAGGGGTTTAATGTGGTATCAGCAGAAAATGGTATAGATGCGCTGGAAAAATTAACATTTTCAGATATAGATGTTATAATTACAGATCTGAATATGCCGCAGATGGATGGACTTGAACTTATAAATTCTTTAAAAAAGAATCCTGACTATAAGGATATTCCTGTTATAATGCTGACAACCGCGTGTGAAGATAGTGATAAACAAAAAGGGATTGAGGCAGGTGCATCGCTTTATTTAATCAAACCCATACCTCAGGATGTTTTGATAAAGGAGGTGAAGAAGTTTTTTGATGTATAGGAAATTATAAAATCTTGACAGGATTAACAGGATTAATAGTGAGCATGCCGAACTATGAATATTTTTTATCCTTCGACAAGCTCAGGATGCAATCCTTGTTTTATCCTGTATATCCTGTCTAAAATCAGGTTTTTGTTCTTTAGAAAGGAGGGTTTATGGCAGATTTAGATACAAATATGAAGGTATTGTTAGTGGATGATTTTGCCACCATGAGGAAGATTGTGAGGAACATCCTCGGTCAATTAGGCATCAAAAATGTGGATGAGGCGGATGATGGAAGCACTGCACTTCCAAAGCTAAAACAGAATAAATATGACATTGTAATCTCCGATTGGAATATGCCAAAAATGACAGGTTTGGATTTACTTAAGGCTGTAAGGTCTGATGAAAATCTAAAGTCTCTTCCATTTCTTATGGTAACTGCAGAGGCGTTGAAAGATAATATTGTGGCAGCAGCTCAGGCAGGTATAAGTGATTATGTTGTAAAGCCGTTCACCGCTGCAACACTGGAAGAGAAGTTGAAGAAGATATTTGCGAAATAACCAGTAAACAGTTTAAGCCGTTTAAACCGTTTGAACTGTTTAAACCGATTTTTATTTAGGGGGTTTTTATGAATGTTGAATTTATTAATGCGTTTTTAAATGCCGGAATAAGGGTTTTGGAGACAATGGCATTTGTAAAGCCAGTCGCTGGAAAGCCATTTTTAAAACAGGATAAGCTCTCAAGGGGGGATATTTCAGGGGTGATTGGATTAACAGGTTCAAAGAGGGGGGCGGTTGTTTTTAGCCTCTCAAAAGAGGCAGCATTAAAGATTGTATCGTCAATGCTCGGGCAGCAGTATACAGAGATGAATGATGAGGTCAGGGATGCTGTAGGCGAGCTGACAAATATAATTGCAGGAGATGCAAGGAGAGAGCTTGCAGAGAAAGGGCATGTATTTGAGGCGGGGATACCGACAGTCATTATAGGTAAAGGTCATGAGGTAGTAAGTATTGTAAGGGAACCTACAATTGCAATACCATTTAAGATTGATAATGACCCTTTTATAGTAGAGGCAAGCTTTGAAAAGTAGTGTCAGTGTCAGTTTACAGTGTTAGTAAACCCTATTTTTTTACTGTCACTGACACTTACAGGGAGGTAATATTATGCCAGTAGATTCTCCGATTGATGAGATGCGGGAGATAGTGAATGACTTTATTCTGGAGACAGAGGAACTCCTTTCAGGATTAGACCAGGACCTCGTTGAGATGGAAAAGTCTCCCGACGACCTCAATCTCCTTAATAAGATATTTCGTTCTGTTCATACAATAAAGGGTGCTGCAGGATTTCTTGGCTTTAGCCAGATGGTGGAACTTGTCCATCACGCAGAGGATGTTTTAAATAAGCTCCGTCACGGAGAACTGAAGGTAAATTCAAAGATAAATGATGCAATATTAAAATCAGTTGACATAATAAAACTTCTTTTAACTGATATAAAAAACAATGATATTAAAGATATTGACCTGTCAGGCATATTAAGTGAACTTACAGATATTCTTAGCGGAAAGATGTCTGAGGCTCCTGCAGGCAAGGAGCCTGCCCCTAAAAAATTGGGTGAAATCCTGGTTGAAGAGCAGGTTGTTACTGAAGAACAACTGGAAGAGGCATTGGAGTCACAGGTCCCGCCAAAACTTGGAGAGGTTTTAGTAGAGAAAAAATTTGCAACAGAAGATCAGGTTCAAAAGGCGCTCAGCAAGCAGGGTGCCGCTGCACAACCTCCTGAGCAGACAATCAGGGTTGATATCAACAGGCTTGACAATGTTATGAATCTTGTAGGCGAAATGGTTCTTGGAAGAAACAGGCTCCTCCAGCTTGTATCAAAGCTGGAGCAGCAGTATGAGGATAGCGAAATCATTGGAACCTTAAATGAGACAGCGTCTCATATAACCCTTATTACTACTGATTTACAGTTGGCAGTAATGAAGACAAGGATGCAGCCGATTAAAAAGGTATTCAGCAAATTCCCCCGAATGGTAAGGGATATGTCAAGAGATTTGGGGAAAGAGATAAATCTTGAGCTGATCGGTGAAGAAACTGAGCTTGACAAATCTGTTATAGAGGAGATAGGGGACCCTCTTGTCCACCTTGTCCGAAATTCCATAGATCACGGCATAGAAATGCCGGATGAGAGAATATCAGCAGGAAAGGACAAGGTCGGGCAGGTGAGGCTATCTGCATATTATGAGGGAAATAATATTGTCATAGAAATTAAGGATGATGGAAAGGGGATGGATGTTGACAGGATAAAGGAAAAGGCTGTAGAAAAGGGGATGATAACCCCCGAAGAGGCATCCCGGATGAGTAAAAAAGATGTTATAAGTTTCATATTCGCCCCTGGATTCAGCACTGCTAAAAAGGTAACCGATGTATCGGGGAGAGGCGTCGGGATGGATGTGGTCAAGACAAATATAACAAAGCTGAACGGTTTAATTGATATTGACTCTGACTATGGGAAGGGGAGTGTTATATCAATTAAGCTCCCTCTTACTATTGCAATAATGCAGTCGTTGATGGTTGGAACGGGCAATGAGATATTTGCATTACCCCTGGCATCGGTTATAGAGACAGTAAGAATCTCAAATGATGATATTCAGACAGTTGACCGGCATGAGGTGATTAAACTAAGGAATTCTGTGCTACCGCTTGTAAGGCTCGGTGATATCTTCCGTATCTCTGCTGAAAATTCAAAGAATGGCTGGCTTTATGTAGTTGTGACTGGCGTAGCAGAGAAAAGGGTTGGAATCATGGTAGAGAAGCTTTATGGTCAGGAAGAGGTGGTTATTAAATCTCTTGGTGAATATGTATCTCCAAAGGGGATTGCAGGGGCAACCATATTAGGTGATGGAAGGGTTACCCTTATTGTTGACCTGGCACAATTGTTTGAGATAATAAATACAGACAAAGGAAAAGATGCAAGATTCAAGATGACATGAAGTGTCACCCTGAGCGAAGCGAAGGGTCTTGAAGGTTGAGATTCTTCGGCTTCGCCTCAGAATGACATTACTTGAAACTTGCAACTTGAAACTTTTCTAATATGTTACAACCAATTAAAGTTCTGATAGTTGATGATTCAGCCTTCATGAGAAAGGCATTAGCCACCATGATTCAGGCCGATTCCGAGATTCAGGTCATCGGGACTGCAAGGGATGGAATGGAGGGGATAGAAAAGATACCTCAGCTAAAACCTGATATTGTTACTCTTGATATAGAGATGCCGAGGATGAACGGGCTTGAGGCATTAAAAATCATAATGGAAAAGATGCCCCTCCCTGTCCTTATGGTAAGCTCTCTCACAGAAGATGGTGCGAAGGCAACTCTGGATGCACTCTCATTGGGTGCTATTGATTTCATACCAAAAGACCTCCATGACCTCTCACTAAATATAGTAAAGATTAGAGATAATCTCATTGAGAAGATAAAGACAATTGCAAGGAAAAAACATAAATTCAAACCCCCTTCAGAAATCCAGAAAAAGGTAGTAACACCCATTATTCCAAGAGTATCGTGGACACAGTCAACGAGAAAGGCAAATATAGTAGCCATTGGGACATCTACAGGAGGCCCAAAGGCTTTACAGGAGGTTCTTCCCCTTTTGCCTAAGGATTTTCCGGTTGGCGGTGTAATTGTCCAGCATATGCCGCCTGCCTTTATTGGACCATTTGCCCAGAGGCTGAATCAGTTGAGTCAGGTTGAAGTTAAAGAGGCTGCAGCAGGGGATATTATAAAACCTGGATTATTTCTGATTGCACCCGGAGGGTATCATATGCATGTAGTGAGAAGAAAGCCGACAGAGGTTGGGATAGAGCTGTCTAAAGAACCTTCAAATACACTTCACAGACCCTCTGTGGATGAGATGATGCTCTCAGTTGCAAAGGTATTCCCCGGAAACAGCATTGGCGTAATCCTTACCGGGATGGGACAGGATGGACTTGAGGGGATAAGGGCAATAAAAGCAGTTAATGGAAGAACAATTGCTGAAGCTGAATCTACCTGTATTGTCTATGGAATGCCGAGGGCTATAGTTGATAATGGTCTTGCAGATAAGATAACCCCTCTTCCACAGGTAGCAGGTGAGATATTGAATATGGTATAGTAATTTATTTGTAGGGGCTGTTCCCTGAACAGCCTTAAATTTAATAAACGGTTTGTTTATGGAGCAAACCCCTAAACCAAAAGGGAGGTGTTTATATGTTATGTCTACAAAGAAGAAACTTCAGGTCATAGTTGTAATCGCGGTGATTACAGTGCTGTCAATATCTGTATGGATATATCGGAAGGCATCAGCTATAAACGGTATGGTGAAGATAAATTACGAAGAACATTTCGTTGCTGCAATAAACAGCGCAGAACTCAAGGCAGACTTAAACGGTGTGAGGGCAATGCTTGTAACGATGGTCACTGAACAAGATAGGGTAAAACTGGATACTTACCATCAAAAGATAAAGGAGATTACAAAAGATATAGATGAAAGATTAAACAACATGCTTAATAATAAAGCCTTTCCTGAGGATATGATAAATGATATAAAAAAAATAAATGAACAATGGGTAGCTTTCAGAGATACAAGAGACAATGAACTTATACCTGCAATATATGCAGGAAATATAGAAAAGGTAAAGGGACTTGCACTTGGTATTCAGGCAGAGAGATATAAGAGGTTTATAGAACTCTCCAGTCAGTTAATAAAAAAAGAGACGAAAGAGAGTTCTGAAAACCTTGCGGAATCATCAAATGAAGCTCAAAGGATTAAGAATGGATTTATTGTTATCTCTACATCCTTAATAATAGGTTGTCTTATACTAAGCTGGTTTGTATTGAGGTATATAATCGCTCCGCTTCATAATGGTGTCGAACTTACAGAAGGAATTGCAGAAGGGGATTTAACCCGGAAGATAGATGCCTCTATGATAGACAGGGAAGACGAAATAGGTCATTTAATGAAATCACTTGATAAGATGAGCCATAGCCTGAATGATTTTATGACTTCAGTAGTGTCATCATCAACACAGATTGCCTCAGCCTCAGAGGAGCTAAGTGCATCAGCCACACAGATTGCAAAAGGGTCACAGAGCCAGACAGAGAAGGCTACAACAGTAGCCGCATCGGCAGAGGAGATGAGTGCAACAGTAATAGAAGTAGCAAAGAATGCATCAGGTGCATCAGAATCAGCAA
>JACQBS010000139.1 GCA_016194325.1 Nitrospinota bacterium
AAATTTAAGCCGTATTATCCGAGAAACGCTCTTTGACCGAAAAAACTTGATAGATATATTAACCTTAAAGCCTGAACGACTACTAATCTTTCATGATGAACCATTACAGGCTATGCTATTTTAATCGGACAGTAGTGATTCATTCATGCTATTTGTATATTAGTGAAATTTGTGTTCTATAATTTCTTTGAATCAAGTATAAATGTTACTGGTCCATCATTGAAAATCTTAACAAGCATATTGGCAGCAAATATACCCTTTTTAACCCTTATTCCAGTTTTACTTACATCATTAATAAATTTTTCATAAAACCTCTCTGCCTCTTCCGATAAGGCTGCCATCTCAAATCCGGGTCGCCGTCCCTTTCTACAATCTCCTAATAATGTAAACTGAGAAACAACAAGCATCTCTCCTTTTATATCAAAAAGAGAGAGATTCATTTTACCATTTTCATCATCAAATATTCGCAAGTTTGTAATTTTATTTAAAAGATAGCCGGCATCCTCATCTTTATCCCCTTTTGCAACACCGAGTAATACTACAAGGCCTTTTCCAATTTCGCTTACCGTTTTATCATCTACTGTCACAGAAGCCTCTGATACCCTCTGAACCAATGCTATCATAAATAATGAGTTAAACCTAAAAAATGCATGAAACCACAGATAGACACAGATTTTCACAGATTACTAAACGAATTATAAATAAAACCTTTTCACATTTTAAGTAAAAAGGAAAAGAATTTAATTGTCTGTATTTATCCGTGTTAATCTGTGGTTAATACATAATTTGGGTTAAATAATGGATGTTTCATAAGAATACATTTAGAGTAGATTTATGTCAATTATTTGTTGTTAATGTCTTGATAAAATGTTAACATACAAGGTAACATTCAAAAGTGCATAGAAATGTTATATTTTATAAAACTGAGGATGGGAAATGTCCTGTAAAGGATTTTCTTGATTCATTGCCTGGAAAGGCAGCACAGAAGGTAACATGGGTTCTCAAATTGTTAGAAGATTTGAATATGATTCCATCCTCATATTTTAAAAAGCTCATTGGTTCAGAAGAAATATGGGAATGTAGAATTCAATTCGGCTCAAATGCCTATCGTATATTCTGTTTCTTTACGGCTAATTCTATGGTTGTTTTAACTCACGGCTTTATAAAGAAAAGCCAGAAGGCGCCAAGAAATGAAATAGAAAGAGCTGAAGCTTATAGAAAAGATTTTTTAAAAAGGAGGGGTAAAATATGAACAGCCTTAAAAAGTATATTAGAGAGAGAAAGAAAAGGGATAAAGCCTTTTCAGAAGGATTTGAAAAAGGATATGAAGAATTTAAAATTGGCGTAATCCTTCGTCAGGCAAGAGAATCGGCAGGATTAACTCAGGAAGAACTTGCCCAAAGGCTTAAAACCAAGAAGACGGCAATTTCAAGGATTGAGAATCATGCAGAAGACATTAAGCTTTCCACTTTAGAGCGTGTTGCAATCGCATTAGGGAAACGTCTTGAGGTTAGTATTATCAATAACGCTTAGCTATTTATTGTGGGTTAACATAATAATATCCTCTCCTGCCGTATTTTACCACTACCATTCTTAATGGTTAAATGAGCAATATGATGTCTCTGCATTTATGGCATTTCTAAATTGGCTTGATACAAAAAATCTATTTTGAAAATTCTACTGGACTTATACACTCTTGCCCACCCCCATTTTTACGATTTCAAAATTTAACTAATTGAAATATCTACAATAAACGAAATTAAATTTTGCATTTAGCGGTAGTCGCAACCTTTATGGTTGCGTTATTTTACGCAGGCTAAAGCCTGCGGCTACCAGGAATATTAATAGATTTATGGGTTACTGCTTTCATAGGAATGATAGCAAACAGAGGTATCGGCAAAAACTGGGGGTGGGCAAGCTTATACACTTAATTGACAATGAGCCCTCTTTCTATTACAATTTTTTAATGGGATATAAGTTGAGTGTAAGGACATCTTTTGCGGCAGCACATCAGTTAAATGGGTATGAGGGAGTTTGTGAGAACCTTCATGGTCATAACTGGAAGGTGGAGGTGTTTGTAAAGGCTGATAAATTAAACGATATCGGCATAGCCCTTGATTTTAAGGTTTTAAAAAATAAAACCAATGAGATACTTTCCTTGTTAGACCATAAGAATCTTAATCAGGTTCCGCCGTTTGATAAGATAAATCCCTCATCTGAAAATATAGCCCGTTGGTTGTATCAGAAATTGGATAATGTTTTAAAATCAATGGATGTAAAGGTAAGTAAGGTATCTGTATGGGAAACAGATAACTATTGTGCTTCATATAGTGAGTAGACACAAAAACAATTAATTTTTGTTCAGACATAGGAAATTATAAAAGCATTTAGACAGGATGAACAGGATAAACAAGATTAACTAAAAAAATCTCTCTTCTTTTATAATTTAATCCTGTATATCCTGTCTAAATTCAAGTTTTTGTTCAATATGATAAGCAGATTGCCTCAGTGGTTGATAAAAAAGAATAGAGATAATAATAAACTGCATACAGTTAAGAGAATTTTAAGAGAGAAGGGATTAAATACTGTATGTGAGTCTGCGAGATGCCCTAATATGGCAGAGTGTTTTTCAAAACCTACAGCAACTTTTATGATACTCGGTAATGTCTGCACAAGGGGATGCGGGTTCTGTTCGGTAGAAAAAGGTTATCCTATGCCGCCTGCAGATGATGAGCCTGTAAAGATTGCAGAGGTATCAGCAAAACTAAATTTAAGGCATGTGGTTATAACCTCTGTTAATAGAGATGACCTCCCTGATAAAGGGGCAGGACAGTTTGCAAGGACTATTGATGAGGTCAGAAGGCTTAATAGAGGAGCTACAGTTGAGGTATTAACCCCTGATTTTTCCGGCTCTGTAGAGTCAATTAGGGGGGTTGCCGAAAAAAAGCCTGAGATTTATAATCACAATGTTGAGACTGTTCCGAGACTTTACAAAAAGGTTAGACCTCAGGCTGATTATAATAGGTCTTTAAATTTGTTTAATATAGTCAAAAAATCTTATCCTGATATTATTACAAAATCGGGTATTATGGTTGGACTCGGTGAGGAAAAGGATGAGGTGATTGGTGTTATGAAAGAGTTGAGAAATGTCGGATGTGATGTATTGACAATCGGGCAGTATTTAATGTCAACAAAAAAAAATCTGCCTGTAGTAGAATATGTAAAACCCGATGTATTTGATTATTACAAATCAGAAGGCGAGAAGATGGGATTTAAGACTGTGGAATCGGGTCCATTTGTCAGGAGCTCATACAATGCAAGGATGATATGACCAATGCAATAAAGGGTAATTTTCTTATGCTCCCTCACTTAATAGTATTCAGTATATAGATGCCCTGCATCATATTTTCTGCGAGGCTCTGGTAGCACCGGTCAAACTCCTGTCTGAACAACTGTGCATCATTGGCTGCCCACTCGGCAAATTTGTGTTTTTCTCCTTCATAGGTAAAGGTGTTTTTAAAAAGCTCTGCATTGTTTGCCAAATTTACGAGCCTTGCCTGAAGTATCATGTAAAGAGACAGGTCGGGATTGATTTTCCCTTCTCCCTTCAAACCGAATTGCTTTACAGTAATCTCATGGATTGTAGTAATACCCTTCTCTTTCATGTCACGATAATCAGGAAGCTCACCGTCAGTAATAGGACCATGCCCTTCTTCAAGGACAAATTGGAATTTCGTCTTTTCCTGAGCCGTCTTTAAGAAGCTGTCGCGTATTGTTTCCTGTGTTTTTAGCTCCGCAATAGCCTTTTTGATAATCGCCTCCCTTTCATTTACATCCTTTGCCGAATCTGCCATAATTGCACCGGCCACGCCACCCACTGCCGCTGTGAACGGCGCAAGTAAAATCGCCCTACCATCACCACTACCTTTGGTCGTTGCCTCAGCCCCTGCCGATGCTCCAGCCTTAGCACCTCCTAATGCACCCTTTGCAGGAGTTTGAATCTCTAACTTTGGGGTAAAACTTGCTGAAACAACGGCTATAGCTCCCAGACGAGATTTCAATTGCTCGGATTGCTCCGCTGTCATGGGTATAGCCCGATTTGTAGTCGCACAGCCTGATTGAAATATAATAAATAATCCTAATAACCAAAAGATAAATACCGACTGTCTTCCCGACTTAATATTATTCATTTGTTCCTCCTGTTAATTTGATATTCTGTAAGTGCTATAATCTAATTAAAAAATTACTTTTTAGGGTAAATATATATCTAAAATAATTGGCAGTCAAGGTGAATGGCGGATAATAATGGCGGATAATTTCATTAAACCCTTTATAATCCTTGAATTTCTTGACTTCTTAAGGGTGGTGATGTAATAATATTTTATGCACAAATTTCAAAGAATAGAGAGATTGCCGCCATATATCCTCAGTGTAGTTACTGACCTTAAAATGAAGGCGAGGCAGAGGGGGGATGATATTATTGACTTTGGTATGGGGAATCCCGACCAGCCTACCCCTCCGCATATAGTGGAGAAGTTGATAGAGGCTTCTTATAAACCCCAGAATCACAGGTATTCTGCATCAAGGGGTATAAAAAAACTGAGGCTCGCAATCACTGACTGGTATAAAAGAAATTATAATGTAAATTTGGACTCAGAGACAGAGGCTATTGTTACTATAGGGTCAAAAGAGGGACTCTCCCATCTTGCACTTGCTATTTCGGGTCCGGGGGACACTGTATTGGTCCCTTCACCAACTTATGCAATTCATACATATGCGTTTATTATTGCAGGTGCTGATGTTGTAACAGTTCCCTTAAAAAAGAATAATGATTTTTTTGAGGAACTGACAAATACATTTAAAAGGCTCTGGCCCAAACCAAAGGCAATTGTAATAAGTTTTCCACATAATCCTACGACTGCCTGTGTTGAACTGCCATTTTTTGAAAAGGTTGTTGCCTTTGCAAAAGAGCATGATGTTATAGTGATTCATGATTTGGCTTATGCAGATATTGTCTTTGATGGATATAAGGCGCCGAGTATGATGCAGATTCCGGGTGCGAAGGATGTGGGGGTTGAGTTTTTCACACTTTCAAAAAGCTATAATATGCCGGGATGGAGAGTAGGTTTTTGTGTAGGGAATAGTGAGATTATAAAGGCATTACAGAAGCTGAAGGGTTATCTTGATTATGGGATGTTCCAGCCAATTCAGATTGCTGCTATTATAGCATTGAATGGGCCTCAGGACTGTGTTAAAGAAATCGCTAACATCTACAAATCTCGTAGGGATGTCCTTGTAGATGGACTTGACCGAATTGGGTGGAAGATTGAGAAGCCAAAGGCAACCATGTTTGTATGGGCTGAAATTCCTGAGCAATTCAAGAAGATTGGCTCCATTGAATTTGCAAAACTTTTATTGGATAAGGCAAAAGTGGCTGTCTCTGCCGGAATTGGATTCGGTGACGGAGGAGATGAGTATGTCCGCTTTGCCCTCGTGGAGAATGAGCAGAGGACAAGGCAGGCTATAAGAGGAATAAAGGGGATTTTGTAACCCCCCTCTCCTTGAATCCTCTCCCCGCAAGGGGTAGAGGGGTGAGGAAGGTATTTTTATATGAAATCAATAAATATTGGTTTATTAGGATTCGGCACTGTTGGCACAGGGGTTGTTAAGATTTTACAGCAGAATAGTGGTGTCATTGAAAAAAGGCTCGGTGCAAAATTAAATCTCAAATGGATTGCTGATTTAGATGTAGAGAGGGACAGGGGGGTAAAGGTAGATAAAAATATCCTTACAAAAGATGCCAGCAAGGTTTTAAATGACCCTGAAGTAAATATTGTAATTGAACTTATTGGCGGTTATGAGCCTGCTAAGAGCTTTATTCTTCAGGCATTAAAAAATAAAAAGCATGTGGTTACCGCTAATAAGGCATTACTTGCAAAAAATGGGAGTGAAATTTTTGAGACAGCAAGTAAGAACAATGTGGATATAGGGTTTGAGGCGAGTGTAGGCGGTGGTATCCCGATTATAAGGGCAATTAAAGAGGGGTTTACTGCAAATAATATCCAGTCAGTTTATGGAATAGTAAACGGGACATGCAATTATATATTGAGCAAAATGAGTGATGAGGGGAGGCCATTCAATGAGGTCTTAAAAGAGGCTCAGGCACTCGGTTTTGCAGAGGCAAATCCAAGCCTTGATATTGATGGTATTGACTCTGCACATAAGGTTACAATCCTTGCATCCCTCTGTTTTGGTGTGAGGGTTGATTTTGATAAGGTTTATACTGAAGGGATTTCAAGGATAACGCCGATAGATATAAATTTTGCGAGGGAATTCGGCTATCGGATAAAACTTCTTGCAATAACAAAGAGGAGCGGGAATGAGATAGAGGTGAGGGTTCATCCTACAATGACAAGAGAGGATAATCCTATATCAAAGGTGAATGGAGTCCTGAATGCAATTGAGATTATTGGCGATGCAGTCGGAGAGAATATGCTCATTGGCAGAGGGGCAGGTGATATGCCGACAGGTAGTGCAGTTGTTGGTGATGTGATAGAAATAAGCAGGAATATCTTGAACGGCGGTGTGAATAGAGTATCTCCTCTCTCATTTCTGTCAAAGTATATTGAGGATGCAAAAATCAAGAGTATCAGCAATATTGTTTCCGAATATTATATAAGATTTTCTGTTCTGGATAAGCCCGGCGTTTTGTCAAAAATTTCAGGTATTCTTGGCAATAACTCAATCAGTATCTCCTCTGTCATTCAGAAGGGGAGGGGAGAGAAAGGCGGAGTCCCCCTTGTTGTTATGACCCATTCTGCAAAGGAGAAGGACATTCAAAAGGCACTTTCGGAGATAGATAAACTTGATGTTGTTCTGGATAAATCTGTCCTGATAAGGGTGGAAAATGGAGAGAGGGGATAACTATTTAGCCACAGAATTTCACGGACTAAAAAAGAAGAAGAAAAGAAACTTAAATTATTATCTTCTTAATTTTCTTAATTTTCTTAATTTTTTTCTTTTAGTCTGTGTAAATCAGTGGTAAAAAGGGATTTTTATGAAATACATTATTCTTCTTGGTGACGGGATGCCGGATTATCCCATAGATGAATTGGGTGGCAAGACACCGCTGGAGTATGCGAATACTCCCAATATGGATTTTATTGCAAAAAATGGGACTGTAGGATGCGTGAAGACTATTCCTGAAGGATTCCCTCCGGGGAGTGATGTATCAAACCTCTCCATACTAGGTTATGACCCTGCGAAATATTATACAGGCAGGGCGCCGCTTGAGGCGGCAAGTATTGGAGTGAAACTTTCACCGACAGATATAGCTTTTAGATGTAATCTTGTTACTCTTAAGCCAACAGATAGTGAATTAATCATGGAGGATTTTAGTGCAGGGCATATAAGCACAGAAGAGGCGAAGGAACTGATTTATGTATTGGATAAAAAATTAGGGACAGACGATATAAAATTTTATTCAGGTGTCAGTTACCGTCATCTCATGGTTTGGAAAAATGGGAGTAGCAACTTAAAACTTACGCCGCCCCATGATATTTCAGGTAAGGGTATAAAAAGCTATATTCCTCAAGGAGATAGAGCTAATATCTTAATAGAACTGATGAATAGTTCTCAGATGGTTTTAAGTAATCATAAAATAAATAAAGATAGAAAAAATAATGGTAAAAATCCTGCCAATAGTATATGGCTGTGGGGGTACGGCAGGGCACCTGCAATGCCCACTTTGAAAGATAGATTTAATCTTACAGGTTCAATTATAGCGGCTGTAGATTTAATGAAAGGTATTGGTATTTATGCTGGGCTTACACCTGTAAATGTTCCGGGTGCAACCGGGTATATTGATACAAATTATGAAGGTAAGGCAGATTATGCATTGAAAGAATTGGAGAAGAAAGATTTTGTATATCTCCATGTAGAGGCACCTGATGAGGCGGCACATAATGGCTCACTAAAAAATAAGATAAAAGCAATTGAAGATTTTGATAAAAGAGTAGTTGGACGAGTTTTAGAGGGAATCAAGAAATTTAAGGAGTATAGAATCCTTGTGGTATCCGACCACCCATCTCCAATTTCTATTAAGACACATTCGTCAGAACGTGTTCCGTTTGCGATTTATCCAGCGAAGGGTGGAAACGGGGCATCTAATTTTAATGAAAAGATAGTGAGTAACCCTTCAGTTAAGTTTGAAAAGGGGCATGAATTGATTGAGTATTTTATTAAATAAATTATGGCTACATTAATAGAAAAGGCAAGAAAGGGTGTTATCACTCCTGAGATGGAGTTCGTGGCAGAGACAGAGAGAGTGACTCCAGAGTTTATAAGGAGTGGTATTGCAGATGGGATTATTGTCATAACCCAGAATAAAAAGAGAAAAGATATTGAACCCCTTGGTATAGGCGGAGGACTCAGGACAAAGATAAATGCAAATATAGGGACTTCAGGCGACAAGGCAGATATTAATATTGAGTTAGAGAAATTGAAGGTTGCGATAGACGCTGGTGCTGATACCGTAATGGATTTGAGCACTGGTGGTGATATAAATTCTATCCGCAGAGAGATTATAAAAAATTCCACTGTGCCTATAGGGACAGTCCCGATTTATCAGGCAATATGCGAGATTGTGAAGGATAATAAAAATCTTTATGAATTAACAGCCGAAGATATTTTTAGAGTGATAGAGAGGCATGGTGAGGATGGTGTAGATTTTATTACTGTCCATTGCGGCGTAACACTTGATACGGTAAAAAAGATGGATAATGAGGGGAGATTACTTGATATTGTAAGCAGGGGAGGGGCACTCCTTTCCAAGTGGATGCTTTATACAAAGGAAGAGAATCCCCTCTATTCCCAGTATGACAGGCTTATTGAAATTGCAAAGAAATATGAAATGGTCTTAAGTCTTGGTGATGGTTTAAGGCCAGGTTGTCTTGCGGATGCTACAGACAGGGGGCAGGTTCAGGAGACAATAATCTTAGGAGAGCTATCAGACAGGGCAGTAGAGGCAGGGGTTCAGGTAATGATTGAAGGGCCGGGGCATATGCCTATAAATCAGATTTCTGCAAATATTCTTTTACAAAAGAGGTTATGCCACAATGCACCGTTTTATGTCCTCGGACCTCTTGTAACAGACATTGCACCCGGATATGACCACATCACATCTGCAATTGGTGGTGCCATTGCCGCTGCATCTGGTGCAGATTTTCTTTGCTATGTAACACCTTCAGAACATCTGAGCCTTCCGACAGTAGAAGATGTAAAGGAGGGGGTAATTGCATCAAAAATCGCAGCCCATGCAGGGGATATTGCAAAGGGAGTAAGGGGTGCAATTGAGAGGGATATTAAAATGGCAAAGTTCAGAAAGTCTCTGAACTGGGAAGGACAGATAAAAACAGCCATTGACCCTGAAACGGCAAGAAAGAAGAGAAGTGAAAACCCGCCGTCTGAAAACGATGTCTGCACTATGTGCGCCTCATTCTGTTCAATAAAGATAGGGAAAGAGAAGATTTAGCCACAGATTAACGAAAATAAACACGGAAAACCACAAGATTAACAAGATTATCACAAGATTATTTCTTTTAAATTTCTTGTGTAAATCTGGTGAAATCTGTGGTTTCAATCAGAATTTTGTCTTATGGATAGATTCAAACTTACTTCCGATTTTAAACCAAAGGGCGACCAGCCCGAAGCAATTGAGAAGCTTTCCAATAATATCCTGAAAGGAGTCAATCATCAGGTTCTCCTCGGTGTTACAGGCTCTGGCAAGACATTTACAATGGCGAATGTCATCGAGAGGATTCAGAAACCCACTCTTGTCATTGCCCATAATAAAACCCTCGCTGCCCAGCTTTACAATGAATTTAAGATGTTCTTCCCTAAAAATGCAGTGGAGTATTTTGTCAGTTATTATGACTACTACCAGCCTGAGGCTTACATTCCACAGTCCGATACATATATAGAAAATGATTCGTCTATAAATGAAGAGATAGAGATGATGAGACACTCTGCAACCTACTCCCTCTTTGAGCGGCGGGATGTAATAATTGTGGCAAGCGTATCCTGTATATACGGTCTCGGCTCACCTGATGAGTATTCAGAGATAGTTTTAAAGATTGAAGAGGGGGAGGAGGTTGACAGAGAAACTGTCCTTTCAAAATTGGTTGAGATGCAGTATGAGAGGAACAATATAGATTTCCACAGGGGGACATTCAGGGTAATGGGTGATGTTGTGGAGATATTCCCCGCCTATGAAAGTGAGAAGGCTGTGAGGATAGAGTTCTTCGGGGATGAGATTGATTCTATTTCACGGATAGACCCATTGAGGGGTGTTCCTATAAGCAAGCACAAAAAGCTCATAATATATCCAAACAGCCACTATGTAACAACAAAAGACAATATAGAAAGGGCAATTAAATCTATAAAGAAAGAGCTGTTGGATGTGAGTGCTGAATATGAACATAGTGGAAAATTATTAGAGGCACAGAGGATATCCCAGAGGACAATGTTTGATATAGAAATGATGAAGGAGGTCGGATACTGTCATGGCATTGAGAATTACTCAAGACATCTTACAGGCAGGATGGCGGGTGAGCCGCCTCCAACACTCTTAGATTACTTCCCCGAAGATTTCTTGCTCTTTATTGATGAAAGCCATGCAACAGTTCCGCAAATCAGGGGTATGTATGAAGGGGATAGGTCAAGAAAATCTACCCTCGTTCAATATGGCTTCCGTCTCCCCTCTGCATTGGATAATAGGCCGCTCAATTTTAAAGAGTTTGAAAACAGGGTTAATAAGGTAGTGTATGTATCAGCAACACCTGCACAATATGAGATAGGAAAAAGTAAGGGTTCGACAGGCTCACCCCTAATTACCGAGCAGGTTGTAAGACCTACAGGGCTTATGGATCCAAATATTACTGTGAGACCCGTAAAAGGGCAGGTGGATGACCTGTTGCATGAAATAAGGTTAAGGGCAGAGAAAAATGAGAGGGTTTTGGTTACTACACTTACAAAGAGGTTTGCTGAAGATTTGACAGAGTATTATGAGGATTTAGGTGTAAGGGTAAGATATCTCCATTCTGATATACATACACTTGAGAGGGTGAAGATATTAAGGGAATTGAGGCTCGGTGAATTTGATGTCCTGATTGGCATAAATCTCTTGAGAGAGGGACTTGATATACCTGAGGTCTCTCTCGTGGCAATACTTGATGCAGATAAAGAGGGTTTCTTGAGATCTGAGGTCTCCCTCATTCAGACAAGCGGGAGGGCTGCGAGGAATGTGGCTGGTGAGGTCATAATGTATGGAGATAATGTTACAGGCTCAATGCAAAGGGCTATTGATGAGACGAACAGAAGGAGAAAGATACAGACGGAATACAATAAAAAGAACGGCATAACACCTGAGTCAATAAAGAAGAATATACATGAGGTGATGGGTAGTGTATATGAAGAGGATTATTATACTATTCCTCTTGTAGCAGAAAAGAAGGCAGAATATATGTCAGAAGATGACATTAAAAAAATAATTGAGGCTCTGGAAAAAGAGATGAAAGAGGCAGCAAAAAATTTTAAGTTTGAAAAGGCAGCAAAACTGAGGGACCAGATTAAGGAGCTTAAAAGTGAAATGTTGGCTGTTGATTAAGGGAATATGACTGTAGTATATTGTGGGCAAATGAAAGAGGAAAAATAATGGCAAAGTGGATGAAGAAAAACGATTTAGGCAGTAGTGAGATTGAAGCTTATAAGCATGAGAGAGATACCCGCAAAAATGCTGTCGGTCTTGCCTCTTATTTAAACTCTTTACCAGCACCTGCTCTCTTCTGTTCAAACTTGGTAAATAAAATCGCATCGCCGTCAAAGTTATTGACCACAGGGAATGAGGTGATGGTGGTGAGGGAATAACAGTATCCCTTATAGACTTTTTAAAAAGCATAAATCCTATGGCACAGAATAATTTACATATAGAGGCGAAGAAAGTATTGAAACAATCATTTAAAAATATTTTATCTTACTGCAAAGTGATTGAAGGGTTAATTAGTTTTGATGAAAAAACTGATGAAGAGATTGATAAATATATAAGTGAAGCCAAAAAGCACAAAAATACATGGTTAGGTTATAGAGAACTATATGGTATTTTGTATAATCAAGTTTCAGATTATTTAAGTGAGCATGTAAAAGGAAAAAGATGGGAAACCTCTGACGATTTAAAAAATATTATTAATGCTGAAGGGATTGAAAATCTAAGTGACAAAATAATAGCTTATCTTGAGTCAATCCCAAGAAAATATTTTGTTTATTTTGAGCTTCCATCAGTAAAAGGGATAGGGGTAAAAGAAATAAATTTAACGGATGATATTTCATTTATAGAAAAACTCAATGAAAATGATTTTTCAGAGATTAAAATACCAGCATCAGGAGTGGGTAGAATGGGTCTGTTTGATTTATATGGCTCAATTAGAAAAGAACAATTATATATTCGTATTCAAACCGATGGTTATACAGATGGAACATTAGATAGTAGTGCAATAAAAAAGGCATACTCAAGATTTAAGCAGGTATTTCTTCTTGCTAAATTGTCAAAAGTACTAATAGAGACAAAAGAAACTGTCACATTAGGATTAGGACAAGTGATTGGCTCTTATTTTAATAATCCTCAAGTGTTTGTTGTTGATGCTATGGAATCGAATGCTGAAAAAAACTATTCTATTTCTTTGCCAAAAGTTGTGTCTGACTATGTATCAAAAATTTCTATTAATGAAAATATTTTAAAACCAAATGAATATGAACTCTTTGTTGAAAAGTTTGAAGATAAAGATGCACTGACTCCAAACGATAAAGCAAAAATTCTTAAAAATCGTTTTCAACACGCTGTAAAATTATTACAAACCAGTGATGAAGACGAAAATGTCAAGCCAATAAAAACTGCTATTGAATGGGCTTTTGATTCTCTTACTAATGATAACGAGACAGTTGCTTTTATACAGGCATGTATAGGATTAGAGGCAATACTGGGTGATGAGGAAGAAGAACCCCAAAAGAGCCTGCAAAACAAATTGGCGGACAGATGTGCTTATTTGCTTGGGAAAAAATTTTCTGAAAGAAAGAAGATAAAGGAAAACCTCGTAAAATTATATAATACCAGATCCAAACTTATTCATGGCAGGAAGGCAGAATTAGATGAGGAACAAAGGGGGTTTTTAAAATTTTCTCAAAGCATACTAAGTGGAATTATTTGGAAAGAGATTTCCTATATTGAGAATAGTTAAGAGTCTTTAGATATGTTGAAGCAGTATTTGAAAAATTGAGATTTGAGACTAAAGATTAGAGATTGGAAATTTCAAATAAGAGGCAAAGATGGCTACTTATGAGCGGTTTGAGGATTTGCCTGTTTGGAAGGCTGCGATTGAGCTTGCTGAAAAGATATATGTCCTTACAGAAAGACAACCGTTCAAAAGGAAATATAGCCTAAGAGACCAGATAGAAAGGGCTGTTCTCTCGGTCTCCAATAATATTGCAGAAGGGTTTGAAAGGGGAACGACTCAGGAACTTTTGACATTTCTTTATATTGCAAGAGGCTCTGCAGGGGAAGTACGCTCTATGCTGTGTTTTGTTGAAAGGCTTTCAGCCTTTCAGGATCTCAAATCTGAAATTTCAAATTTGAAATCAGAAGTGGAGAACATTTCCCGCCAACTTCGGGCATGGGCGGATTCCCTACAAAACTCTGAGATCAAGGGGCAGAGATATTTGAATGAAAAAGGAAGAAGGGTTGCTCAGAATAAAAAAGAGAGAGAAGAGTTTTTAGAGATGCTTAAGGGTTACAGAAAATAAATATGAAATTTGAGATTTAAAATTTCATAGTTCAAATAAAAAAACGAAAGAATTTTTTGAGAAATATGCATAAGTTTGACCCGAAGAAGATTGAGATGCTTTTGAGTGAGGACAGAAAAAGGGAGATTGACCCTGTAAAATATTTAAAGGAAAAGGGTCTTAGAGACGGGATGGTCTTTGCTGATATTGGCTGTGGGCCTGGTTTTTTTGTATTTCCTGCATCTGAGGTAGTGGGTAAGGATGGAAAGGTTTATGCTATTGATACACAGCAGGAGATGTTAGATGAATTAAAGAAGCGTAAGCCGTCAAAAAATGTTATTGTCTTAAAATCAGATGAGACTAAACTGCCTCTTGATAGTTCTATCATTGATATTGCCATTATGGTTTTTGTGATGCATGAGGTATATCATCCTATAGATTTTTTGAAAGAAGTAAAAAGGATTCTGAAGCCATCAGGAAGGCTTATTGTTATTGACTGGGAAAAGAAGGTAGAAGAGAATGGTCCACCATTTGAGGAAAGACTGCCAAAAGAGAAGGCAAAAGAATTTTTTCATCAGACAGGGTTTAAAGGAATAAAGACCAATAGTCTCAATACTTCGCATTACGAAATTGTGGGGAAAAGGTAAATGAAAATACAATTCACCCTCCCCTTTGAATTCCCCTCCCATCAAGGGAGGGGAGATAAGGGATGTAGATTTTCGTATGAACTATGTAATAGATTGTGAGAAGGTTTCAAAGTCGTATGGGAACATATCAGCACTCAGGGATGTAAGTTTTAAACTTGACAAGGGGAGTTTTCTTGCCATATTTGGGCCTAATGGTGCAGGGAAGACTACATTGCTAAAAATATTGTCCAACCTTGTTAAGCCTACCTCCGGAGTAGTAAAGATTAACGGTATGTCCCTCCATGATGAAGATGGTGAAATAAGAAAGAATATCGGTGTTGTCTCTCATAATTCATTTCTTTATAACAACCTCACCCCTTATGAAAATCTTGAGTTTTATGGAAAGATGTATGATGTCCCCAATTTGGAAAAGAGGATTGCTGATGTTATATATGAGGTGGGGCTTACAGCGAGGATGCATGACCCTGTGAGGACATTCTCAAGGGGTATGATGCAGAGACTCTCCATCGCACGGGTTCTTATGCCAGACCCTTCTATTATATACCTTGATGAGCCTTACACCGGACTTGACCAGCATGCTGCTATGAAATTGAGGGATATTTTAAAGAATTTAAAGAAAGGGGACAGGACTATAATAATGATTACCCATAACATTGAGAGAGGGTTAGAAGTATGCACCCATGTAGCAATTCAGGTTATGGGAAAAATTGCATATATGGAAGAGATTGAGAAGGTTGACAGGGATAATTTTGAAGCGAAGTATTTTAAGACAGTAGGGGAAGGGCATTACTAAAGATACAAGTTGCAAGATGCAAGTTGCAAGAAGATAAAAACTTGTAACATGAAACTTGCAACTTGAAACTCGAAGATATGAACTACTTTAGAAAAGTCTGGGCGATTGTGTGGAAGGATATAAGGGCAGAGATAAGGACAAAGGAAATATTCTCCTCAATGTTTATCTTTTCATTATTAGTCCTTGTCATATTTAATTTTTCTATTGACCTGCTGGAGGTGAATCCCCTTGATATTGCCCAGGGGGTATTATGGATAGCTTTTACATTCTCAGGGATACTCGGACTCAACCGCTCTTTTCTATTTGAAAAGGAAAATGACTGTCTTCAGGGATTGATGCTGACCCCTATAGACAGGAGTGCGATATATTTTGGCAAGATGCTCGGAAATCTTATATTTATGTTAATAATGGAGGCTATTGCAGTTCCTATTTTTGTAGTGCTGTTTAATATAGGCATATACGATAAAATTATCAGCCTGGCAATTGTGATAATTTTGGGGACGCTGGGTTTCGTAACGGTTGGGACACTATTTTCGGCAATGTCTGTGAATATAAAGGCAAGGGAGGTAATGCTTCCTATACTGCTTTTTCCCATAGTGGTGCCTGTTATAATTGCTTCTGTAAAATCAACAGGGGCAATTTTAACAGGGAAGCCTTTTGATGATATAATATCATGGCTTAAGTTAATTGCAGTTTTTGATGTGGTTTTTTTAGTTGTATCATTCTTATCTTTTGAATATATTATTGAAGAGTGAAAGGAGAATAATGAAAAACTTTGTTTATCTTTTAGCGGTAAATCTGATAATCTGGATTGCAATATTTGGATATGTTTATAGTCTTTCAAGGAGAAATAAGGAGATTGATAGGGAGTTAAAAGCTCTTAAAGAACAACTTAAAATATAGGGGGTCAAGGCTCGCCCCTTTTTAAAATTATGATTTTCAAGTGGCTTACATTTGTTGTAGTATCTATTGCACTGGTTTTTATCTTCCTCATAGCCCCAATTGAAAGGCAGGAGGGGATTGTGCAGAAGATTATGTATTTTCATATACCATCTGCATGGGTTGCGTTCTTCGCCTTTTTTGTCGTATTTGTTGCGAGTATTCTTTATCTTTGGAAAAAGGAGAGGGAATGGGATATTATTGCACATTCTGCTGCAGAGGTTGGTATCATCTTTTGCTCCCTCGTCTTAATAACAGGACCTATATGGGCTAAGCCTATATGGGGGGTCTGGTGGACATGGGATGCAAGGCTTACCCTGACGCTGGTATTATGGCTGATTTATGTGGCATATCTAATGCTGAGATTTCACGCATCTGAAGGGTCTCAGAGGGCGAGGTTTGCTGCTGTCCTTGGAATCGTAGGGTTTCTTGATGTGCCGATTGTCCATTTCTCAGTCCTCTGGTGGAGAACAATACATCCAAAGCCAAAGGTTTTGAGCATGGAATCTCCCGGCTCAGGATTGGAATCAGTAATGCTTATTACACTAATAATGTCCCTGATTGCATTCACCCTGATTTTTTTCCTTTTATTAGGGCAGAGGATTTCGCTGGAAAAGATGAGGGATGAACTGAATGAAATAAAAAGAAGAACATTTCATAGTTCATAAAAATCATCGGTTATAAGCTGATTATGTTATGAGGAATGCAAAAGAGATTTTTGAAGAATATATCTCAAAAAAGAAACTCAAATTTACCTCTCAGAGGAATATCATACTTGACACATTTTTAAAGGAAGAGGGACATATAAGCACAGAAGAGTTGTATGAAAAGGTTGCACAAAAATCTCCATCCATAGGTATTGCAACTGTTTACAGGACATTAAAACTTCTTACAGAGTGTGGTCTTGCCTATGAAAGGCAGTTTGGTGACGGGCAGTCAAGATACGAGCATAGCCATGAGCATATCCACCACGACCATCTTATATGCACGGGGTGCGGAAAGATTGTTGAATTTGAGAATGCTGATATTGAAAAACTGCAGAATGAAATGGCGAAAAAAAAAAAATTCAAGGTATATGCACATAAATTGGAACTCTATGGTCTCTGCCATGACTGTATAAAATGAACCCTGTTAGACCTGTGGTCTCTTACAGGGTTTAAATAGCACTTAAAAATTGTTGAAAATAGGTCTAACAGGGTGAACAAAATTTTTCTGAAAATACCTTCCACTTTTCCTTCCATTTTTATTTATTTTTGTTTCCTATTAGCACAGTTTTTTGTTCCTTTATTTATTAAGTCTGCCTGTGCAGAAGATTATATACAGGTTGCAGGGGCTGCCGATTTAAGAACTGAATTCAGTGACGGCGTATATTCTGTTGAGGAACTGGTAAAACTGGCAAAATCAAAGGGGATAGAAATACTGATTATTAATGACCATGACAGATATTCGCTTGAATACGGTTTTTGGCCCCTTGAGAAGATTTTAAAGAAAAAGGTAGAGGAATCATCTCTATTAAAGAATGGTGCAAAGAATTATTTGGACGAGATAGACAGGGTAGGGAAGAAATATCCTGATATGCTCATCATCCCGGGTATAGAAAGTGCCCCGTTTTATTACTGGACAGGCAGTATATTCTCTAATAATCTTACAGCCCATAAATGGGAGAATCATATTGGGATTGTGGGATTGGAGAGCCCCAAAGATATAGAAGGGCTTCCTACACTTAACAGTAATTTTTCTATTAATTATTATAAAAAATATATTTACAACACTGCATTTTTCACGCTTTCATTAATATTAAGTATCCTGTTAATCAGATGGGAGGGTGTCTATAGATATACAGGTTTAGTTATATGTTTATTCAGTCTGCTTTTCATTATAAATTTTCATCCACTCAGAAGTTCACCCTTTGACCAGTATCATGGGGAAAAGGGGGTTCTGCCGTGGCAGGAGACTATTGACTATGTAACATCAAGGGGCGGCATGACATTCTGGCATCACCTTGAATCGTCATCAGGTATCGGCAAAAAGGGTCCTATATCCATTAATACGCCGCCTCATCCTGAGGATTTAATAAAGACACAGGATTATACAGGTTTTCAGGCAATCTATGAAGATACCATTCATGTTACCGAGCCGGGCAAGGAATGGGATATGGTATTAAGTCAGTATTGTGCAGGCAACAGGAATATGCCTGCCTGGGGAATTGGCGGTCTTGATTATCATGGGGAAGGGGAGTCGGGGATAAAGCTGCAGGATGTTAAGACCATATTTCTTTTGAAGGAAAAGACAAAAAATGCTGTATATGAGGCATTGATAAATGGGAAGGTCTATCCTGTCAGACAGGGTGAGGATTACAGGCTGGTTTTAGAAGAATTTTCCATCTCAGACACTTCCGGGGGAAAGGCTATCTCAGGAGATGAGATAGAGGTTCAGGGCAGCCCTAATATTAATATTAAGGTATCTGCCACAAATGACAAAAAGGATAAGCTGGAGGTTCAATTAATTCGTAACGGTGAAATGATAAATAAATTTGAAGGCGAGACACCGTTGGAAATAAAATTTAATGATGAGCATCTGCTTGACACAGAACAGGGCAAGTTTAAATCAGGAGATAAGATATATTACAGATTAAACATATATGGAAAAAGGCCTAACTATATTGTCTCAAATCCTATATTTGTAAAGTTGCTGCCGGGAGAGATTAAAGAACAGCATGGACCAACGCCGGAAGCAGCCGAACCCTCACCTGCCCCGGAAGAATTAAAGAAGGTTGAATATATAATAGTCAAAAAATATTCTGCAATACGGAATGGACCGGGGGTAGAATATGTAAAAATCGGGAGGATTGATAAGGGTGAGAGATTAGAACTGATGCATATTGAAGAGAAATTTTATAAAGATAAACCGTGGTATAGGGTGAGGTATAAGGATAAAGAGGGATTTATATGGGGAGGACTGGCAAAAATAGTGGTTAGTGATTAGTGTTAGTGTCAGTAATAAGTTTGTTGTTTGCTGACACTGTTCACTGACACTGTTCACCAACATTAATTTATGATTGTAGCGATACATCAGCCCCAGTTCATACCGTGGCTCGGATATTTTGATAAGATAGACCAATCGGATGTATTTATATTCCTTGATAATGTCCAATATAAAAAGAATGAATATCAGAATAGAAACAGGATAAAGACGATTAATGGCTGGCAGTGGCTTACTGTCCCTGTCCTGTATAAATTTCCTCAAAAAATTAACGAAGTTAGAATTAATAATAAGATAGACTGGAAAAGGAAACATCTGAATGCACTTGTCACAAATTATTCAAAGGCAGAATATTTTGAAAAATATATCGGGTATTTTAAAGAATTATACTCAAAGGAATGGGAGATTATTTCGGATATTAATATTGAAGTGGTAAAGCAGCTTGCTGAATTTTTAGGAATTAAAAAGAGGTTTTTGGTCGCATCAGAATTTGCACCTGAATTAAGCGAAGAAGAACCTACAGAGAGACTCATAAAATTGTGTAAATTAACAGAGGCTGATACATATCTTGCAGGAAAAGATGGTGCAAAATATATGGATGTTGAGAAATTTATGAAAAGCGGGATTAAACTAACTTTTCAGGATTTTAAGCACCCTGTTTATAACCAATTATTTGGAAAGTTTGAGCCGAATATGTCTGTTATAGATTTGCTTTTTAATCATGGTGAAGAGAGTCTTGAAATAATCAGAAAATATAGGGAGGGGTAATTCCCCTCACCTTGAATCCTCTCCCCACAAGGGGGAGACGGATAAGGAGGGTATTGTTATATGAACATTCTGGCAATAGGGGCACACCCGGATGATATAGAAATTGGTTGTGGAGGGTCACTTATAAAATACAGTAGGGCAGGACACAATGTTTATCTTCTTATTATGACAGCAGGAGAGATGGGAGGGGATGCTGATATAAGAAAGAGTGAACAGTTAGAGTCTGCAAAGGTCATCGAGGCAAAGGATGTAATATTTAAAGATTATCCTGATACAAATCTGCCCCTTAATAAGATATTGATTTCAAATATAGAGGCTGTTGTTAAAAAGACAAAGCCTGAATTGATATTTGTGAATTATACACACGATACCCATCAGGACCACAGGACTCTGGCAAAGGGGACAATATCTGCAACGAGGTATATAAAGAATGTTTTATTTTATGAAGTGCCGACAACACATGATTTTAATCCAAGTGTTTATGTTGATATAACCGATGTGATTGAGCATAAGGTAGGCTGTCTTGAAGCCCACGCATCGCAGGTTATGAAGACGAATATAGAGGGGCTTTCAATTGTAGAAATCGCAAAATCATCCGCTACATTCAGGGGTATTCAGGGGAGGGTAAAATTTGCGGAAGGTTTTGTCCCTTTGAGACAGTTTCTGAGTATTTAAATTCAGAAATGGGACGCAGATTTTCACTGATAAACACAGATTTTTTATTTTAAATCCTGAAAATCTGCGTTCATCTGCGTCCAATTATTTTTTTGTTTTTTTAAATGATTTTTAGATACTCGTTTATAGACTTTGCTGCACTCCTGCCTGCACCCATTGCAAGTATAACGGTAGCACCACCTGTAACAATATCACCGCCTGCAAATACACCTTTCTTGCTTGTCTTGCAGGTCTTTTCGTCGTCCACTACGATATATCCCCATTTATTCAGTTCAAGCCCCGGTGTCGTTTGTGCTACCAACGGGTTTGCATTGGTTCCTATTGCCACAACTATGGCATCAAGATTTACAACAAACTCAGACCCTTTAACAGGGACAGGCCTCCTCCTCCCTGAATCATCAGGCTCGCCAAGCTCCATCTTTATACACTCAAGACCTGTTACCCACCCCTTCTCATTACCTATAACACGGAGAGGTGCTGTCAGCATTATAAATTGGACACCCTCATGCTCTGCGTGATCTATCTCTTCTTTCCTTGCAGGCATCTCATCCCTTGACCTTCTGTATATTATGTAGGCATTTTCAGCCCCCAGCCTCAGTGCTGTCCTGACAGAATCCATTGCTGTATTACCGCCGCCTATGACTGCCAGATTTTTATATTTTTTAATCGGTGTATCGTATTCTGGAAAATTATATGCCTTCATCAGATTTGACCTTGTAAGATACTCATTGGAAGAATAGACACCGTTTAAATTTTCTCCGGGTATATTCATAAACTGTGGAAGCCCGGCACCGTTTGCAAGGAAGAGTGCATCGTATTCATCCTTCTGCATCAATTCATCAACAGTCCGTATTCTCCCTATTACATGATTTAACTTAAACTCAACACCAATCTTCTGTAGATAATCAAGCTCCCTTTCAACTATTGCCTTTGGGAGTCTGAATTCAGGAATGCCGTAAACAAGAACACCGCCTGCCTTATGTAGTGCCTCAAAGATTGTTACACCATGCCCCATTTTTATGAGGTCGCCTGCACATGCGAGCCCTGCAGGACCTGACCCTATAATTGCAACCTTTTTACCTGTTTTTGGAGCCATTTCCGGCATCTCAAATGTTCCGTGTGCGGCTTCATAGTCTGCTACATACCTCTCAAGCCTCCCGATAGATACAGGTTTGTCTTTCTTTCCTACTACACACACCATCTCACACTGGTCTTCCTGAGGGCAGACCCTGCCGCAGATGGCAGGAAGGAGGCTTGACTCCTTTATTACCTTTGCCGCACCCAAAATATCACCCTCTGAAACTTTCTTGATAAACTGGGGTATGTTTATGTTAACAGGGCATCCGTCAATACATACAGGATTTTTGCACTGGATACACCTGATAGACTCATTTTGTGCCAGTTCGGCTGGGAAACCGTATGTAACTTCTTTGAAATTTTTTGCCCTTTCATGGGGGTCCTGTTCAGGCATTGGCTGCCTTGGGATTTTAGGTTTCTTCTTTTTTAAAGTTTTTTCTTCTTCCTTTTTTTCTTCAGTCATTTTTACCTCACAAGAATAATTTCAAATTTGAAATTTGAGATTTGAGATTTTCATGCGGTGCGGCATGTGCCCTGCTGGCACAACTCTCTTGATATTTTTTCTTCATCTACATATTGTCTTAATCGGGACATCATCTCGTCAAAATTTACCTGATGCCCGTCAAATTCAGGACCATCAACACATACGAATTTTGTCTTGCCTCCGACTGTAACACGGCATGCACCGCACATCCCTGTCCCGTCTACCATTATTGTATTAAGACTGGCAAAGGTATGTATTTTGTAAGGCTCGGTAACCTTGCAGACCATCTTCATCATTATTGGAGGGCCAATAGTTACAACCAAATCAATCTTCATCCCTGATTCTATCATTGACTTTAACTCATCGGTAACAAAGCCATGCCTGCCATATGAGCCGTCATCTGTTGTTACTCTCACCTCATTACTGCATTTTCTCATGAGGTCTTCATATATAAGAATCTCCTTTGTCCTTGCACCGAGTATTGATATTACATTGTTGCCTGCAGCCTTTAATGCCTGTGCAATTGGGTGAACAGGGGCGACTCCGATACCCCCGCCGATACATACCACTGTTCCGAAATTTTCTATATGGGTTGGTTTTCCAAGAGGTCCTGCAAGGTCAAATATACTGTCCCCCTTATTCAATTTACCGAGAGTCATTGTGGTCTTGCCAACCTCCTGAAAGAGTATATTGATAGTCCCTTTTTCAATATTTTTATCCGATATTGTCAAGGGAATCCTCTCGCCGTTTTCTGACGCCCTCAAGATTACAAACTGTCCTGCCTTATGTTTTTCTGCAATCCATGGTGCCTCAACAACAAATTCCTTTATTGCCGGTGCATCTGTCCACCATACCTTTTTTTCAAGTATCTTGTTCATTGGTAAAAATCCCCCTATATTTTATGTATTGCTCTTTTATTGACATCTGCAGCCCCTTCCATCAAAACTTCCGAATAGACAGGATGGGAATGCATTGTATCTTCCAGTTCTCTTGATTTCATCCCCATTTTTATTGCAACTACCGCTTCATGTATCATTTCAGTTGCATGAGCCCCTATAATATGGACACCTAAGATTTTATCTGTATCGGCATCACTTATGAATTTTACCATCCCTGAAATCTCACCGCTTGCATGCGCTCTTCCAAGGCTTCTAAATTGAAAAGAGCCTCTATTTATTTTTATGCCCTTTTCCTCTGCCTCTCTCTCCTTTAAACCTGCACAGCCTATTTCAGGCTCTGTAAATACTGTAGAAGGGATAAGGGAATAGTCCATTTTTTTTTCACCGCCGGCTGCATTTTCTGCCGCAACAATGCCCTCTTTTGACGCTACATAGGCAAGCATTGCATTTCCTGCTACATCACCTGCCGCATATATCCCGGCTACAGAAGATTCCATCTTATCATTAACCAAAATATTATCTTTTTCCCCTGTTTTTATTCCTGAATTTTCAATTCCAAGCCCTGAAGTATTAAATCTCCTCCCTGCGGCTATAAGGAGTTTATCAGATTTTATTTCACTGCCATCAGATAGTGTAACTTTAATATTAGTATTGTCCTTTAAAACAGTATTAACTTTTTTGTTTGTATATATCTTAATTCCCTTCTTTTTAAATTCCCTCTCAAGTGTTGCTGAGATATCCTCATCCTCTGAAGGGATTAGATGAGATAGCTGTTCTACTATGTTAATCTTTACGCCAAAACTGTTAAAGATATGTGCAAACTCGCAGCCGACAGCACCTCCGCCAATAATTGTCAGCGAATTGGGCAGGCTTTCAATATTTAAGATTGAATCACTGTCAAACATATACTCATTATCAACATGAACTCCCTTAATATCAGCAGGGTAAGAACCGGTAGAGATAATAACCTTATCTCCTTTTATGTTTTCAGTATATCCATTTTTTTTTTGATTTTCAATCAGGAATGGTTCTTTAAATTCAGCAGTCCCATATTCAAGTTTAATATTATAATTTTTAAAGAGCGATTTTATTCCATTTATTCCACTCTCTACAACCTTTTTTTTCCTCTCTTGTACAATACTAAAATCTAAATTTATATTTTCAGCATTTATTCCAAATTCAGAAGCCCTTTTAATAGAATTAAATAAATTTGCAGACGCTATGATTGACTTTGTAGGTATGCATCCCCTGTTTAAGCATGTCCCTCCAACTTCATCCTTTTCAAGGACACAAACTTTTTTTTTAAGCTGTGCAGCCCTTATTGCTGCAACATATCCGGCTGGCCCTGCCCCTAAAATAACTATATCAAATAGATTCGCTTCGCTCACTACATGCCTTTCCAATAAAAAGCCTCACTCTCTAACTCCTCAACTCCCTGAATTCATAAGCCGCATAACAGGTTTTTCAATATAAATTAGATTGCTTCGTCGCTATCGCTCCTCGCAATGACACTTCTTACAATCTGTCATTGCGAGCCGAAGGCGAAGCAATCTCAACATTGAAATTCCTATACATTAAATTATTAAACAGTGTCTTGTCAAGATTTTTTAAGGCATAGGAAATTATATAGCCACCAAGACACAAAGGCACAAAGTACTACCCCACCCTTCCCCTCCCCTTACAAAGGGGAGGGCGGGGGAGGGGTTATCTTTGAGTCTTAGAGTCTTTGAGGCAGGTTTTTGTTTCTTGACCAAAAAAAACTCTGACCAAAAAAACTCTTGACAAAGTATTTTATGGTGGTATATTTCTCCCATATTCCTTAACATGGAGGGCTGAATATGATAAACAAAAAGGCGCGAACCTTGCTTAGTCAGTCAGTCAGTCAGTTTTAACCACCCCTAAAAGTTTTTGTAATCTTTTCTCTCCGTTTCTCCCCTTTCTCCTTTTCTCCTTAAGCTTTATTATCCTCTTCGCTTGTTCTTCTGCCCCAAAGAAGACCACTCAATTACAACTCATAGAATCAGGACTCTACCGCAATTACCAAAACTCCGTTTCGCCTGCCGAACTGCTCAATCCCCTCAAAAAGACAGATGTCATCTACACACAAGACACACAAGCAGTCATGTGGGTAAAACTAAAAGACATAGAAGGGAGTCATACACTAAGATGGGATTGGATTTCCCCTGACAAAAATATCTATTTCAAGACACAGGACTTTGAAATAAACCTCGATTCAAAGAAGCATAATCTAAACACCTCAGTCCATCGTATTGGCATAAGAGGAGAAAAAGCAGAAAAACTCACAGGAGAATGGCAAGTAAATGTATATTTAGACAATTATCTCATAGCAAGCAGACACTTTAACCTGCTTTCAGGAATAGGAGACATAGACTCATACATAACAAAAGGTCCAGAAATCAGAATAAAACAGGACAAAACAAAATGGGCTATCCTCATAGGAATAGAGAAATATAGAAACGCTACCCCTGCAACATACTCCTCCCATGATGCCCTTCTAATGAAAGAATACCTAAGCAAATTTGCAGGAATTCCTGACGAAAACATCTTTCTCATGACAGATGACAAAGCAACAAAAAGTGAGCTCGAGATGCTCATGCAGGACAGAATAAAAAAGCTCGTAAAAGAAGGAGACACACTATATTTCTACTATGCAGGACACGGGATACCCGATATAGGAGACAATACCCCCTATATCCTCCCATCAGACGGCAACCCGGATAACCCAAGGATGAGTGGTTATCCATTAGAAAGACTATACAAAGACCTCACAGACCTCAAAGCAAAGAATATCTACCTATTCATAGATGCCTGTTTCTCAGGCATGGCAGGCAGAGAGCAGAGTGAGAAGACACTCATAGCAGGTCGTCCAGGGACTTTAATAATCAAAGACCCTGTCATAGCATCAGAAAAAATCGCCTTACTTGCAGCATCAAGAGAGAATCAAATCAGCAACTACTACAAAGAAGAAGAACACGGATTATTCACATACTATCTCTTAAAAGGTCTCATAGGAGAAGCTGACATAAATCAGGACAGAAAAATCAACATAGAAGAACTCTACAGTTATGTATCAAACAATGTAGAATCCACATCAAGAAGAATATTCGGGAT